>NZ_JAVAJK010000020.1:0-135278 GCF_052112325.1 Pseudomonas sp. Yb2C2
ACGACTTTGCCACCGGAGTCTACTATCACTCCTCCATTTCTGCCGGGGCCAAGGGGGTGAAGGTGTTCGACGAACTGAAACCGCTGACGTTCTTTACGCCTGAGTCTCTTGCGCGACAGTCTCAGCGATAAAAACTTAATCTCTCTTATGAATGTCTCGCTGCCGTGGAATGAACGGAGAAGCACATGAACACCCTACTCAAGGCACTGGTCTTGTCTGTCGGCGCCTTGCCCTGCATGGGCAAAGCTGCCTCATTCATTGATCCGCTGGACCAACCCGCAATGATCTCTGAACGCGCAGTTATCTCACCCTTGTACGGATTGTTCGCTAGTAGCTCAGGGGTCGTTGCGGTGGGGCCACGCGGACACATTGTCCGATCCGACGACACCGGTCAGCACTTTGCTCAAGTGCCAGCGCCACTGAGTAGCGATTTGGTAGCGGTTTATTTCGCCAATCGATCACTCGGATGGGCGGTGGGACATGACGGGGTCATTCTAAACACCAAGGATGGCGGAGAAACCTGGACGCGGCAGCTTGACGGCCGTCAGATGATCGATCTGTTTGCCAAGCACTACGGAAGTGTTACAGGAGAGGGAACGCCAGAACTGCAAAGTGCTCAGGAATACACTCAAGCACTGGAGAAAGACGGCCCAATAAAACCGCTGCTGGATGTATTTTTTGAAAATGAACACGAGGGCTGGGTAGTCGGCGCGTTCAATCTGATTTTACATACCACGGACGGTGGTCAGCATTGGGTACCGTGGATAGATAAAACAGAAAATCCGGACCAATACTCACTGCACGCCATCCGCAGAATTGGCGACCACGTGTTCATCGTTGGCGAATTGGGCCTGCTACTGCGCCTGGACCAGACACGCCAGGAATTCGTGAAGGTTGCCCTCCCCTACAGCGGCTCTTTATTCGGCCTCACCGGACGCAAGGGCTTGCTTGTTGCCTACGGGCTTAGAGGCAACGCATGGACAAGCCGCGATGAAGGAGCATCGTGGACGCAACTCGAAACCCGGACCAGTTTTTCGATCAACGCAGCTACCCTGCTCGCTGATGGCTCGATCGTTCTGGCAAGTGCTGGCGGCGAGTTGTTATTCAGCGACCCCAGAGGCGAGCAGATCATCAATAGATCAGTCAAGCGTCGCACACCAATCTATGGGATTGCAGCATTGGGCCATGATCTCTATACCATCGGCCCATATGGAGTAACCCTCGCTTCACGCCAAGATCCCTGAATTTTATCGAATGCACTGACGAGACAGTGAGTTTCCATTCCCATCGGAGGCGTTACGATGGCTACGACTATCGAACAAAACAATAATAAATACCCAATTATCAATGACCGTCGAGACTTCGATGAGCGTACAGGTAACATCGTCGAGCGGGTGATATTCAACAATCGCCTGTTGATCATCATCCTGATAGTCGTTATCTCCGTACTGCTCGGATGGCAGGCATCACGCCTAGTGGTCAATGCCAACTTCGATCGCATGATCCCAAGCTCCCACCCCTACATCATGAACTTTTTCGACAACCGCGCAGAGCTCCCCGGTCTTGGTAACAGCGTACGTGTCGTCATAGAAAATACCAAAGGCGACATTTTCGATCAGCAATACCTGCAGACGGTCCGAGAGATAAACGACGAACTGTTCCTTATACCTGGAGTTGATCGGCCCTGGATGAAGTCGCTGTGGACACCTTCATTACGCTGGACTCAAGTAACCGAAGATGGATTACGCGGTGGCCCGGTCATGCCTGACCGGTTCGATGGTTCTTCAGAAAAACTTGAAGAACTTCGGGATAACCTGGCACGGTCATCCGCGCCAGGCCGAATCGTAGCCAATGACTACAAGTCGTCTATGATCATCGTCCCTTTACTGAACAACTATGCCGACTCGGGCAAGCCAATCGACTACAAGGCGTTATCACAGGCACTGGAGCAAAGAGTCAGGGGCAAGGAAGGAGAAGGAGTACGTATCCATATCGTCGGCTTCGCCAAACTGGTAGGGGATCTGATTCAGGGCTTGACCAAGATTCTCCAGTTCTTCGCTGTGTCCGTTCTGATTGCGACGCTATTCGTTTACCTCTACAGCCGCTGCTGGCGAAGCACCCTGATGCTGGTAGCCGTTTCCGTACTCGGTGTGGTCTGGTTGCTAGGTCTAATGCACCTGGCCGGTTACGAACTTGATCCCTACACGATTCTTGTACCTTTCCTGATTTTCGCCATCGGCTTGTCGCACGGGGCGCAAAAAATGAACGGAGTAATGCAGGATATCGGTCGCGGTACCCATAAGTACATCGCTGCCCGCTACACTTTCCGACGACTATTCATGGCGGGGCTGACCGCGTTGCTGGCCAACGTCGTCGGTTTCGCGGTATTGATCATCGTCGATATACCGGTGATTCAGGACCTGGCGTTAACTACCAGTATTGGTGTAGCAGTATTGATCTTCACCAAGCTTATTCTGATTCCAGTTATTTTGTCCTATACCGGAGTCAGCTCGCACGCAGCGAAACGCTCAATGCATGCGAGTAATACTGAAAAGCTATCCCCTCTGTGGGAGTTCTTCAGTCACTTTACCCAGCGCAACTGGGCAATCAGCGCGATCGTTTTTGCAGTCATTTTGAGCATCACAGCGCTGGTAGTCCGTCATAATCTGCAAATTGGAGATCTCGGCGCCGGCGCGCCCGAATTGCGCCAGGATTCCCGTTACAATCAGGATGTGGCTTACGTTACAGCCAATTATGGTCTATCCAACGATCAATTCGCCGTTATCGTAAAGACCGCCCCGGGGGTCTGTGATCACTTCAGCAATCTCATTGAAGCGGACCGCCTGGGTTGGGTGTTAAGTCATGTGCCTGGTGTGCAAGCGACGGAGTCCTTCGCCACACTGACTAAGCAAGGTGTCAGCGGTACGTTCGAGGGTTACTTCAAATGGAACAGTATTATTCGCGACCCTCGCTCGCTCGGTTACGCGGCGTCCCAAGTGCTGGTTAACAACCCCGATGTACTCAACCCCAAGTGTTCGGTATTCCCGGTCATGACCTATCTTTCAGACCATAAAGCCAGCACATTGACCCAACTACTTGCACAGGTAGAGGCCTTCGCCAAGGAACATAACAGTGAAGATATCAAGTTTCTCCCAGCAGCCGGCAACGCTGGAATCGAGGCGATTACTAATATCGTGGTTAAGGATTCGTTCTATAAAATGCACGCTTTGCTGTACGTCGGCGTAGTACTGCTTTGCTTCGTCACATTCCGTAGTTGGCGCGCAGTCATCGTGGCAGTCATTCCACTGGTGGTCACCTCCTTGCTTTGCGAGGCGCTGATGGTATGGCTTGGTATCGGGGTTAAGGTCGCTACTCTACCAGTCATTGCGCTGGGTGTAGGGGTCGGGGTTGACTACGCGCTATACCTGCTATCCGTGCAACTGGTGGTACAGCGAAGTGGCGCGAGCCTTAAGGAAGCGTACCGAGCCTCTCTACAATTTACCGGCAAAGTCGTTGCGCTCGTGGGTATGACAATGGCCGCCGGCGTTATTACCTGGGCTTGGTCCCCCATCAAATTCCAAGCCGACATGGGCATTCTGCTGGCATTTATGTTCATCTGGAATATGCTGGGGGCTCTGGTACTAATCCCTGCACTGTCGTGCTTCCTACTGCAGAACCGACACAAGACCGGCCTGCCACCACAGTCGGTGGACGGGAGTGCAAACACCGCCGTGGGACCCCGGAAAAAACTACCTCAACCGCCACGATCTAAACGCCAGCATGTTGGCGCTGATGTCGAGTTAACCCAGTTGCCGAGACTTCACTGACCCAGTCTGACTCCTCGTGGATCATTGTCTGTGCTGGATTTTTGCAGGTTTGGAGATGGGGCGATCTTGCGTCGGCAACTGGGTCAATCCAGGGGCAGCGCCAACAAACTACGATTTCCGAGAGATTTTACGCGTAAAAAAATCGTTTAACTGGAAATGGAGTGACCTCACCGAGTTGGTCCACCGAGGAAACAGCTAGCGTGAATAGCTAGTTTGGATTTTTAGATAATCGGTGTGAGGCCTACCCATTAGGAATGGAGGTCCACCGCAGATGAGCGTTTATGTTTTCAATCCGCATAGCAAAACCTTCTATCGCCCTATAGATGCAGCATTGCGCTGGTGCAATCTCACTCGCTACGAAGCCCAAATTGTCCAGGCGGATTGGTCTCGTCCCGAGAACCTTGCAGTTCTATTTCCCCAATGGCCCAATCTCCATATCGCTATCGAAAGGATTTTAGACGCCATACGCAATGGTGAGCTGCCGTATGGCTGCCTCGGGGTTTCGGTTCCTTTCGGAAGCTATGTAGAGCCCTTTCAGCTAACCATCCGCCATTCGGACTTACGCCGCTGGATGGAGATTCATTACCCCGACCATAAGCCCAGCTTTTTATTCGAGTCCGGTGAGGATGCAGCTCCTGCAAAGGTCAGTCTCGGAACTTTTCTTTCATTGAAAGCAGATCGAGACGAGCTATCGAGGGCGTTGAAAGCGCAACAGCAACACCTTCAAGAAATCTTGGGAGAGCTCCAGTCGATTGGACTTGAAAGAGATGATCTCAAAGCCTTGGCCAAAACGAATGGCCAACTCAGCGAGCGCAGCGAACTGACCTATCACAACATCATTGGGGCATTGGTCAGTCTTCTCTTGGACCATTCGCCCGCCGGAAAACCTCTTTCGGTATTCGCGAATCAAGCAGCCATCGTTGATGCCATTGTCGCTCGTCACAAAGATGTGCCCGGCCTCAGCAAGCGCACGCTGGATGAAAAGTTTGCCGTGGCCAATCGTAGCCTCAAAAAAAATACCTGATCGAGCCAATTGCGTCGCAATAGGGTTGATTGCAATGCAATGACTCATCCGCCGTGGTGCGATTCAATCCATGTCACTTACCAACACGCGCCAATTGGCGCCAGGAGTGACTAGCATGTCCAGCCAATCTGTCCCCTCAGTTGAAGCACCTCAACCCCAACGCCACATCATGCGACGTGACGAGGTTGAACAAAAAACCGGCTTCAAACGTGCGCACATTTATAACCTGATGAAGGAAGGAAAGTTTCCGCGGGCGAAGCGTATCGGGCTGCGCGCAGTCGGCTGGGACTCTCTGGAAATCGAGCACTGGATTGCAGAACGCCTTTCGCGACAGGAGTGAGGTGATGCACGTGGTCTCGGTGGTGTCCACCAAGGGTGGCGTAGGCAAAACTACAGTAGCGGCGAACCTCGGTGGCCTGTTGGCCGATGCTGGTCTGCGTGTTCTGCTCTTGGATCTAGATAGCCAACCCACCCTCTCCAGTTATTATTCACTGAGCCAGAAAGCGCAGGCCGGTGCGTACGAGCTCATTGCACTCAATCTAACAGTGCCTGAACGAATAATATCTAGGACTGCAGTCGTCGGTCTCGACCTGATTTTCTCCAACGACGATCAAGGTCGACTGAGCACCTTGTTGCTGCATGCACCTGACGGACGACTACGCCTGCACAATTTGCTCAACGAGTTGTGTCTCAATTATGACCTGCTTTTGATCGATACTCAGGGAGCACGCAGCGTATTGCTGGAGATGGCCATCCTGGCCTCCGATCTCGCCCTCTCTCCCATCACGCCGGAAATGCTCGCTGCCCGCGAAATGCGCCGGGGCACCTTGAAGCTACTGAGTGAGCTCGAACCGTTTCGCCATCTAGGTATCGACCCGCCGCCGTTACGGCTCTTACTAAACCAAGTGAACGTCAATCGACTGGACACCCAGATGATCATCCGGAGCCTGCGCGCGACTTTCGCAGAGGCTACCAATATCTCGGTTCTAGACACTGTAATCCCGGATAGGGTGGCGTATCTCAATGCCGCCTCCCTCGGCTTACCGGTCCACCGAATAGACGCTCGCCCGTCGAGTAAACGCCGACGCTCGCAGTCTGCGCTAGAAATCATGCAGGCGCTGGCCATCGAATTATTCCCTGAATGGCGTGAAGCGATCTCTTCGGTAATGAGGTGTGCGGAGCCTCGATAAAACAAATCGCCTAATCAGCATTTCACCGATTTTTTTGTTTGATCGACCTTGAAGCCAACAGGGCTTGGTAAGGAGTTTTCTAATGCAGGATCAGTTTCCTATCGTTGTTCAGCCTTCCATTCGACCACGCGACTCGGCTTGCGAGGAGTACTGCACCGTGGTTTTTCGTTTGCAAGGGGGGCGCTCGGCCGTGGTGTGGTTCCTCGCAGAACTCTCCCAACATTTCGAAGGTTCAGGGACTGCCGAAATCGTAAAATTCGAGGTCGGTGACCATTTGCGTAGCCGGCGTTGATCGAGGCGGTTCAGATGAAGAAGCTCAGTCAGGAGGAAATCACCGACAAGCTGCACCAGAACCACTTCACTCAAGGTCCTGGACTGGAGCGAATGTCCGATCCAGTCATCGACACTCCCATGCTGGTCACTCTGGAACAGTTACGTCCCTACGAACACAATCCACGCTTCATTCGTAACCCGCTTTATGACGATATCAAGGCATCGATCCGTGAACGCGGGCTGGATCAACCGCCACCGATTACCCGCCGTCCGGGTGAAACCTCTTTCATCATCCGCAACGGCGGTAATACGCGCTTAGCAATTCTCGGCGAGCTGTGGCAGGAAACGCGCGATGAGCGTTTCTTTCGGATCCACTGCCTGTTCCGACCTTGGAGCAATGAAATCACCGCCCTACTCGGCCATTTGGCGGAAAGCGACCTGCACGGTCAACTCACGTTCATCGAACGGGCGCTGGCAGTAGCCAAACTCAAAACCATGCTTGAGTCCGATGGCGCAGAGCTCTCACAACGGGAGCTGGCTCGACGTCTTGCCGCTGGAGGCTATCCGATTTCGCAGTCGCATATCAGCCGGATGCTGGACACCCTCGAACACTTATTACCCGCCATTCCACAAACTCTGTATGCCGGATTGGGTAAGCCTCAGATAGAGCGCCTGATCGGTCTACGTAGCCAAGCTGAGCGAACTTGGAACCGTTATCCAACCGCCGCAGTTTCATTTGCAGAGTTCTGGCTAGAGACCATGGGCTACTTCGATGGCGATCCTGAATCTTTTGATCTTGAGCAGATCCAGGACGAATTGCTCGAACGCATGAGCCACTTGCTCGGACAGTCCTATCGTATGCTGGCCCTAGAGCTGAGCGATACCCGACGGGTCGTCTCCACGCCTGAGGCTGTCACCACCACTCCTTCAGAAAACAGCCATCGGCCAAGCGTGCATGAAACTGCGGCAGAGTTGCCCTCCTCCGACACTAAACCCGAATCAACTGATGCCAAGAGCAAGATAGAGCCAATTTCAGAAGAACGGCTCAACGCACCCGAAACAAATACTTTACCTGCGGTCAGTCACCTATCACGCGTTCAACAGATTCGTGAGCAAATCGATCGCGAGATCATTACCGAAGCGGAGTCCTCATTCGAAACCTGCACAATCGACGACCTCTGGACCATCGCACCAACGCTGGATACGCCCGAACAACTGCGTTTAAGCATTGCAGGACTGGCTCGGGAAATGGCGGCCTATGCCGGAGATGGCGAGTGCATCATTGGTCAAAAGCTTGGCTTGGGCTTCGCGTTGGACATTGAGCGACTCGATCTTTCAGCGCCTCGCTCGACCGGCGTTCACCTAATGCTCCTGGCCCTGCTACGTGCTCAAGACGAGGTGAACTGGGAAGATCGCAAGCAAATACCTTCCGCACTGTTCGGGCAACTGTTGTTAGGGGTCTATCAACTCTATCTGCCAGATCGACCAGTCACGGACGTGGGGCTGGAGCGACTGCCTGACAGTCTGTTAATTAAGCTGTTTCGCCTGATACGCCTGGCTCGGCGTCTAATCGAGTTAACACTCATCTCTGAAGACAAAAACTCACCGGAGGAGCTGAGATGAACTTGTCCTTCAATATGCTCAATCAAGCCATGCTAACCCAGGTACTGCACGAACTACGCCTGGGCAACCTGCAACGCTGCAAGGCACTTGGACTGAGTGAGGATGACATCTTCGTGCTGCAATCCTTACCACCGACCACGTTATCGCGCCTGGCCCATGCCACAGTCCCTTGGCTTGAGGTCAAGATTGACTCGCAGGTGCTGCATCGATTGATCGAACAGGCTGATCGCGATGAACAGAACGAACGGTTGATCAACCGAGCACTCAAGCTCGGTGCCAGCAGCACCATCATGTACCAATGCTTTGGCTTGGCGCATTCGGAAACAGCCATGCGCCGGCGTCTACTCAAGATAGAAACCCGTAAAGGCCGCCCCCAACATTTGAGCGAAGCGCAGGAGCATGCGTTGTGGCAACGTTGGTGCCAAATACGAACAGAGGACGGCACCGAGGATAAACTCGACGCCATGATGATGCTTGCCGAAGAGCAGCAAATCAGCTTGACCATCGTATGGCAGCAGATCGACCAGTACAGTAACAAAACATGAATGCTGTTCCTTCCAGTCGCTGGCAACGTGTCCTGCAGCAATGTACCCAGCAACTGCATGAGCGCTGGCCTGCACGCCCTATCACCGAACAGCCCTCCAACCAGGCTCTACAGGCTGGCTTTCTGTTTAGCGGCCAATCCCACGAAATTGTGCCACGTCGCCTGCTATTGGATAATCGGCTGACGCCATTGGACCGAAATGCCTGGCAGGTATTTCGACTCATGCTGCAAGGTCATGGAGTGGTCACGCCGCGCTATGAGGATTTGCAGCCTTACCTCTCGAGCGTGCCTTACGGTGCGTCAGCCTCGCGTGAAACCATTGCACGCGTGTTGACGATGCTTAGGCTCACTCGCTGGCTCAGTTTGGTGAGCCGCGGTCGCGACCAAATCAGCGGGCGGCTACAAGGTTCTTTGTACGTTCTGCACGATGAGCCGTTAACCCCCGCCGAAGCCATGGAGCTGGATCAGGATTATCTAGAACTGGTCGGACATGCCCTCGGTCATGCGACGAAGGCCGTGCGGATTGTCGCTCAACACATTGTGGAAGAGGTCCGACAGGACACGAATATCGATCGGGGTCGGTTACCGACGCGACTCGACAGCTGGGGCGAACAGTGGACGCAGCAAGGCTTGGATCAGCCACCCGGTGATGCACTCCACGATTCCGAACTGGGGGCAGATCGCTACGTTCGGAATCGTGCAGGCCCTCGTTCGGATTCCGAATCAGGCTTGAACGCTAATGTTTCCAGCGCCGTTCGGAATCCGAACGGCGCCTGTACTGTATTAAAAGAAAGTAATTGTACAGTACCGAGCGCGACCTCTGCGGTGGATAACCTGCACTGGCCCACTTCGCTGCATCTGAGCCCAAGCGAACATCAGGCCGTCAGCGTGGCGCTGAATAAGCTCAAACCGGTGGATCAGCAGGCGGTGCTTAACGAAGCGGGGGCCCGCTGTGCTGCCGGTGGTATACGCAAGCCAGCGGCCTATCTGATGGGTTTGGTCCAGCGTGCGCTGAGAGGCGACTTTCGTCCTTGGGCCAGTCAGGCCGAACCGTCAACCATTGCAGAGCCGCCCTCGTCCGCCCCCTCGCGGCCGTCTCGAAAAAAGGGCGAACCTGCATCAGCCCTCGCCCAAGCGTGTTTGAATGAGCTGCGCCAACTGCGTGGAAGCGGTAGAACTCAATAGATTTGATGCCAGTGGCATCAAATCCATAGAGCTCCAGTCTACGAAAATGTCGAACCGAGCCATGGAGCTTTTAGAGGAACACCGGGACGTTCTCCACTAAACATAGACGTTATGTATTTTCTCTTTCTCACCAAACCGAACAGACCGCGTTCAGCTTTTCGGCTGCCCTTGTCTCTCATCTATCGCACCGTCCCGTCCAAGCCTATGCGAGGACAACACCGTGGCCGATCACTATCAACTCAATCTGGGTTCATTGCGTAGTAGCATCACCTTAACCCTGCACACTCACCACGCTGCCCGTATATGGCAAGGTCGGGCCGCACGTGAAGGCGTCCACTCGATCATGGGCATGGCCGGCTACATCAGTGTCACCAACCTGATCAAACAAACGGCGGCCCAGGACGATCCCTATGCCGATTGGGCCATCGTGCAGCTCGAAGAAAAATTGATGCAGGCGAAGGCTGGGATGGGAGAACTGACCCAACAGCTGGATCGGATCAGACAGGACCTGCCGACACAGATCGACATGGGGGACAACCTCAACATCCACCCCGTCACTTTGCCATTGTATATCGGTAGCCAACTGGGTTTTCTGGCGGTTTACCTACTGACCGACTACGACACGCTGGTCCGCCATACCCTCTTGGCCCATCACACGGCTTTGATCGGCCGAAGAGACATGGAAGCCTGGATCGACGACGGCGCCCACCTGTTACGCAGCCTGTTCGGTCAGGCGCAACGTTATCGACATGCCGGCGTTACACGCGATGATATGGCCGCAAATAATGCCCGCGCCCTGGCGGCCGTGGAGAAGTATGGATTGCCCCCGATGGATATCCTTGAGGGTCATCGCCGTTCTCAGTTTGCGCCGCCGATCATTCGTCGTGGTGCTGTAGCAACGGATGACGCTGACGCTTTGGCAGAGGACGTGGACGGTCCGTCTGCGACCGTGGATGAGCCGGAGGCTGACGCATGAATCCCATGATCCCGATTCAACCAATGCCCTTCGAAGCGTTGACACCGGATGCCTATCGGCAGCTCGAACACGCTGCCTCCCTAAAAGGCCTTTTAAAACCTTTTAAGGGTAAGGGGGAGTTGGAGCACCTGGCGCAGGTGGCGAGGGAAATCGAGGCGCAGTTATGTCGCCTGATGGAGGCTGTCGTGCAGCAATCCGGGGAGCCACCGTACTCGCTATTGAAGATACGATTGGTGCTGCAGAAGACCAGTGCGGGCAGCACCTTTTTGCGTTGGCGCACCCGTGATTTTTCTCGCATGGGTGTGGAGGTTTGGGAACGTCAGATCTCCAACAAAGCATTGCCGCAGATCGTACGAGAGGAATTGCACCGTTTCGAATGCGCGCGTATCGCACTAAACCTTCAGATGAGTGTGGTGCATTCGCTCTACCGCCAGGCTACGACCTGCGCGATCAAAATGGCCAGTGCCGAACAGTTGCTGCGCCAGTTCACACCCGCAGTGGAGAAAACACGATGAGTACTTTTTTCGTCGGCGAAGGCAATATCGGCAGTGCACCAGAGTTCCAGGAGTTCGCCTCAGGCAATGACGAGCCACGGCGTTTGCTACGGCTGAATGTGTACTTCGACAACCCCATACCACGCGAGGGCAGCTATGAAGATCGGGGCGGCTATTGGGCACCGGTTGAGCTCTGGCACCGTGAGGCTGAACACTGGAGCACGCTGTACCAGAAAGGCATGCGCGTGTTGGTCGAAGGTCGTACGGTGCGCGATGAGTGGGAGGACAGCGAAGACAATGCGCGGGTGACCTTCAAGATCGAGGCCCGTCGAGTCGGCATCCTGCCTCACCGGGTACACAGCGTGGTCATGCGGGAACGCTCCAGTGAACCGACGGCCGCTCAAAATGCTGAGCAGGCCAGCTCGCCGACGTCGAAACCCAAGAAACACAGAGGGCAATCACCTAAGGCCTGAACGACTTCAGGCATAAAAATTGCGCCTTTGCGCGAAGTTCCAGGCCTGCCATTGCTCGCTGCTCATGAAGCCCCCCACCCAGCTACGAACGCTCCAATGAGGTAGCAGCTTCAGCCCATTCAAGGCCGCCCTCACCGACTAATATGAGGAACCTGCCATTCAGGTTTCTCATATCTCGCCCCTGCTACTTCGAACAACGCTGCTCCGAACTCAATCCGGAGTAGTTATATGCGCCTCTTTCTCTGCGAAAAACCTTCCCAGGGTCGTGACATCGCCAAGGTTCTCGGAGCCACTCAGCGTGGCGATGGTTGCCTGATCGGCCCCGAGACAACTGTCACATGGTGTATCGGCCACCTACTGGAGACGGCCCCGCCTGAAGCCTACGGCACTCAATACAAGAACTGGTCGTTGGATCATCTACCGATCATTCCGGCGCAGTGGCAAGTGGAGGTCAAACCCAAGACTGCCGCGCAGTTCAAAATCATCAAACGCCTGCTCAGCGAAGCCACCACCGTTGTCATCGCAACCGACGCCGACCGCGAAGGTGAGATGATTGCCCGCGAATTATTGGAGCTCTGCCAGTACCAAGGCACTGTTCAGCGCCTCTGGCTGTCCGCACTCAACGAAGCATCGATTCGCAGGGCACTGACCTCGCTGAAGTCTTGTCAGGAAACCTTCCCGCTCTATCACTCGGCCCTCGCCCGCAGCCGTGCCGACTGGCTGATCGGCATGAACCTCAGTCGTTTGTTTACCCTTCTTGGTCGGCGGGCAGGCTACGACGGCGTTTTGTCAGTGGGGCGCGTCCAGACACCCACCTTACGTCTGGTGGTCGATCGGGATCGTGCGATTGCCGGCTTCGTCCCGGTGCCTTACTGGAACGTTGAAGCGCACCTATCGTCGATGGGCCAGCGATTCATAGCGTCGTGGTTACCGCCATGCTCAGGACGGGACGAGTCGGGGCATTGCTTACAACAGGCGCTTGCCCATCAGGCAGTGCAAACAATCACCGACGAGAAGTCCGCCACGGTACTCTCGTTACATACTGAGCATTTCCGAGAACCGCCGCCCCTGCCCTTCGACCTAAGCACGTTGCAGGAAGTCTGCTCGCGTAAGCTGGGGCTCGGCGTCCAGGAAACCCTGAACATCGCCCAAGCCCTGTATGAAACCCACAAAGCCACCACCTACCCGCGCAGCGATTGCCGCTATTTGCCAGAGAATATGTTCAACGAGGCTCCCGCGGTACTCGACGCCCTGCTCAAAACGGATCCTGCACTCAGACCTGCATTCGAGGACCTCGATCAATCATTGCGCTCCCGCGCATGGAACAATGCCAAGGTCACTGCGCACCACGGCATCATCCCCACCACCGAACCGGCAAACCTGGTGCGGATGTCCGAACAAGAACGCCATGTCTACGAACTGATCCGTAGCCACTACCTAGCGCAGTTTCTTCCGCATCATGAGTTTGATCGGACCCAGGTCGAACTGGCGTGTGGCGAAGAACGATTGACCGCTGTGGGCAAACTGATCTTGGTCCAAGGCTGGAAAAGCTCGCTCTCCGAAAACACCGAGGAGGATGAGCCCAGTCACAAATCCCAAGTCTTACCCAACTTGCAACAGGGCACGCAGTGCGCCGTGGACAATGTTGAACTCAAATCCATGCGAACTGCCGCTCCTAAACCTCTCACCGAGGGTGATCTGATCAAGGCGATGAAAAACGTCGCCAAGCTTGTCAACGACCCACGCCTGAAACAGAAACTTCGGGACACCACCGGTATCGGAACCGAAGCCACACGAGCCGGCATTATCAAAGGGTTAATTGATCGCGGTTATTTGCTGAAGAAAAAACGCGCCTTAATAGCTACGGCGGCGGCCCATACCCTGATCGAGGCGGTACCCGCTGCAGTTGCGGATCCTGGCACGACCGCGATCTGGGAGCAGGCGCTTGACGAAATCGAAGCGGGACGCCTGACCTTGGAGGCGTTCGTCGCAAAGCAGGCGAACTGGATTGCTAAGTTGGTCGAACACTATGGAGCGCTCAACTTGTCGATACCGGTCGAAGCCGGCCCGGCCTGCCCCATTTGCAATGCCTCAATGATCAAGCGGAAGGGCAAATCTGGGCCGTTCTGGTCATGCTCGCAGTATCCGAACTGCAAGGGCACTTTGCAGTTCAGAAAAGAGACGCGCCGCCCATGACAGTTCGATTAAGATCAACATGAAGTTAGGGTGGTGCACAGCTCAGTGCATCATCAGCGGCGCCTGATCCCGCTCCAAGTCGATCAAAGGTTGTCCGACTTCACGGGCCAAAGCGATGCCTGTCGAAATCCATATCTGCCCCAGTTCGTTGAAGGCTTTTAGGTGGGCAGGATCTTCGTTGAGCCAATGAACAAGGCGTTCGAAGTATTCGGGATTATCCGGGCAATCATGAATCTTGATGAACAGCTCCAGTGTTCGATCCCAAATCAGATCCATGACGTCCTTTCTCTCATCTTCCATGTTCAACCATCCCTCAGCATGGTCCTTTCAGACCGTCGCTCTTACTAACCAATCTGGACTCCGATCCCTGAAGGGACAGAAACCACGTCGCGATACTCAGCTGTTTCAGTCACTATAGCAACCCTATGAGTCGATACTCAACCCTTAAGGATGTTCATGTCAACGGGTCTTTGCTCAACCATTCGGGTTGAACTGGAGAACTCATCACTTGGCACGTAAACATTCAACCCAAGCCCAAATCGGGCGCATGATCGCGAAGCACCGCAGCGAGCGTAATTTGACTCAGGAAGAGGTGGCTGAACGTTTAGGGATCGGTAGCGAAGCCATCTCGCGCCTGGAGCGGGGTGTAGTGGAGCTTTCAGTGGTCAAGCTGATGCAACTGGCTGATATTTTCGATTGCCGGATGGACGAGCTCCTGACGGCATCGAGTAATCGCCCCAATGACCAGGGTCAGATGATCGCGGGTCTACTGAGTGGACTGAAAGAAAGCGACCGTGCCTTTATCTTGGCAACCGTCGAACAATTGGCCGCACATCTCGGCAGTAAGTAACCTCTTTCATCGTGTTCAACGTAGCGTCTTATGAAGGGTGCCTGAAGGCTTGACGTCGTATTGACGTATCTGCTGTAGTAGCTTCGGATAACCGCCAACGGCGACTCAAGACCGATTAGCTCCGGGCAGTTCGGTCAAACTCTTCGAGTTCGGAGCCTCCTCTTCTGCGGGATCTCGTTCCCGATTTGTGCTAGACCTGATTGTGGTGGCGGATGACCACTGTTGCCTCTACCCGGCAATAGCGGTCATCCGCTTCGGCGATCGTATTCAGTCCCGGAGCCCACCGGGGAAACACAGGGCACCCTTTGTGCGCGGATGCGTGCCAGCATATTCCGACCCAGGCCACGACAAGGGTCGGTTGGCGAATCATTGCGCAGTTCAACCAAGTTTTGCGAGGAGCTTGTCGACTGCGTTGGACCGTCAAAGGTGGTTTTTCTCTTCCTCGCCTGGCACACCGCTAGGCCCACTCTTCTTTTTTTCATTTTCTTAATTCCAGTGACTACCACCGTATTCCGGCCTTAAAAAATCGGGTTGTAGCGTCTTGACGCTCCCCTGTGACAGGCTTATACAAAGGGCGTGGTTTGCTGTCGTTGACAGCCCAGCCCAGGTAGCCAAAACCTTCAAGGCTACGCCACGTTCGTGGTGGTTTACCCAAGTGCGATCAGCGTTCGGAAGCTCGCGCGGTTGCCGCTTAAGCGGTGATGAATGCCAACTACTCCATGCCTGCGGACTACCACCGCAGACGCTCCTCTGCTGCACAGCTACTCACCCAGAAGCTTCATTCTGATGGTCATCGGCTTGCCGGTGGCGAGTCGTTCATCGCTCGACTTCACCTTACCCACCCTGACGGGGGCTCACTTTCCCGTCAGGGACTGTGCGTCGCCGTTTTCCCTTGAAACAGGAGAACAACCATGGCCTACGCCAACCAATCCCAAGAAGCGACCACTTACTTCAACCTGCACACCGTCGGAATTGGCTACCTCAACCGTGTTCGTGAAGTCCAAGTGCGTCGTGGCCAACCCTTCATGGCTTGCGATATCGCAGCCTTGCATGGTGCCAACGATGCAGTGGAGTACACCCGTTTCGACTGCAAAGTCGCTGGTGGCGAAGCTGACCGTTTGATTCGTCTCTATATGGACGCCGTCAAGGCCGAGAAAAAGGTCTTGCTGTCGTTCCGTATTGGTGACCTGTGGATCGACCCATTTCTCTATGAGAAAGGCGATAAACAAGGCCAACCTGGCGCCAGCCTGAAAGGTCGTTTGCTGTTCATCGACTGGATCAAGGTCAATAGCAAGCTCGAATACAAAGCGCCCGCCAGGCAGGAAGCAACAGCACCTGCTGAGCAAGCGCCAAACAATGAATCATCCCCAACATCGGCTGATGTCGAAACTAAGGATATCGGTAATCCAACAGAGCTCAGGACTAAACCTGCATCTCCAACCACTCCCCGTACGGCCCGCCGTGTCACCACACGTGCTGTTCAGTCCGCCTGAACAATCCATGATGTTTTACATCAAGGCGCTCAATCGAGCGCCTTTTCTTCAGCCAGCACAGGAGAACCAATATGGAATGCTTCTGGCTTTGCGACGACTGCCTGTTCGGTGCGGCTTACGAGGACTACAGCACGTTATCGCTGTATCACTCGCCGGATGAGACCGAACAACGCATCGCCGCGATACATCGTGGGCTGGTTCGGCTAATGCCTATCAGTGCCGACTTCGATCCCGAAACTGGCCACGGAATAAGAACCTTTTCCCCATTGCCCTGCGACGGTTGTGGTTCACCTCTGCACGGCCAACGTTACCGATACACTCGGATGTAAACACTACATCACCTGCAAACGCCTGCAACTCCACACCCACCCAGGGGATACCACTCCCCTCGGGCGTGTACCCCTGATTATTCCCTTCGGAGGTAGCGCCATGAGCCCCCTACTCAAACTGATTGCGACCTCGGATTCCGAGGCGGTTCGCATTGTCCAAGAAAACCAGCTGATCGACGAAGCGCTGCACATTCTGGATCGTCGGCTTTTCGCCCGCGGGCCTATCCTGACGTCGCCTGACACCGTAGCGGCTTACCTAAAACTGCGTCTTGCGCACCAAGACCATGAAGTCTTTGGTGTGATTTTTTTTGACGCCCAGCACAGGGTGCTGGCGTTCGAAATCCTCTTTCACGGCAGCATTGATGGCGCCAGCGTCTACCCCCGCCAAGTGGTTAAGCGTTCCCTCGCGCATAACGCTGCGGCTGCCATTTTTGTTCACAACCACCCATCAGGCTGTACGGAACCCAGCCAGGCGGATCGCGTCTTGACCGCTCGGTTGAAAGAGGCCCTGGCCTTGATCGACGTGTGCGTACTGGATCACTTCATCGTGGGTGAAGGTCGCCCGCTCTCCCTTGCCGAATACGGCTGGCTTTAACCCTCACAGGCGCCTACGGGCGCCTTATTCATTTTCATTCTGGAGCACCGTCATGAACCCCACACACCAAGCCCCCGACCTGCTGATCGCCTCAAATCCATTTACTCGCGGCTACGACAAACTTTATATCGAACGGCTGTTAATGATCGCCTATGAGGACGGTTGTCCTCCCTGCTTTCGGCCTATGCACGACTCCCAGGCGCATCTGCACGACGATACGTTGCAACTGGTCCCCTGCATCTTCAATGATGATTTCGCCTTGATCAGCGAAGGTCAATCCATTCTGAATGAATTGGATGGTTGCTGCCCATCCAACGGACTGGTGCACCTGGTGGTCTATGCCGTAATAGGCGAAGTGTTCAACGAGCAGTGCCACGTCGCGGACTTTGACTCCTTGAAAGAAGCCAAGTCCGTGGTCCATCGCTTGAGTTTCGAGACTGGACACTACAGCCGAGCTTGGGAGATCAGTACCGCACACCTCCCTGAAGAAGCATTGCGCTACTTGGAACACCGGGCGGGCTATTTCGACTCTAGCCCAACCGGACTGCTGTTCGAACCCTTTGTCCTGACGGACTGCAATGGCGTCGGATGTAAGCTGATCGGCACGCCCTGGACCGACGATAACCTGGAGGAAATCGAGGGCTGTCCTTACTCATCGCTGAGGCAAGAACAACTCGATGCCGGTACGCCGGCAGCCTTGGTCAACGTACTCTATCTAGCGGCATTGGCGGATGTGCGCTTGTTGATTTTCGACCCCGACGCTGCCGCCGTGGCTGGGCTCGCCATTTTCGATGAATAGCAATGTGTTCAGCGTTAAGACGACCCACCTTGAATCAGATTTCTCACTGAATCGCGCCTTCACCTCATGTCAAGTTCTGCACTGAATCTGACATGAGGTTTTTTTCATGGAGCGTTTTTTACGCCTGTCTGCCTGCTGGGTCTTTTGAGTGCCTGCAGCGCGCAAATCCCCACCCCATTGCCGACTAATCCAGAGATCGACAGTGGCTCCAATCGGACCCAATTATCAAGGAGCCCGGCCGAAGCAAGCCATCCGGCGGAGATCCATTATGGTCGCTATACGCTGGTGAGCACAGAGCCCACCACGGAGCAACGTGATCTTCTCGCTCAAATCATTGATGTGAACATACCGTCCAACCTTAATCCCTCGGTACAGGAGGCGATGCACTACGTGCTGCAGCGCTCGGGTTATTCGCTCTGCCCTACCACCGAACCAGTAAAGACACTTTTCACTCGGCCTCTGCCTGCAGCCCATTACCAGCTCGGCCCGATTCCGTTACGCAGCGCACTACAAGTACTGGCGGGCTCCGCCTGGCAACTCACGACCGATGAGGTCAGCCGTTCGGTCTGCTTCGAACAGCAGAAAGCTGATGTCGGCATCGTGCGGACTGCACCAGACTCGTCCCATCAGGCGGAGGCACGTCCATGAAAGCCTCGACGTTTCAAACCATCATTGTTGGCTTACTTTGCCTAGCAGTCGCCGGGCTGAGCGGCGTTTTTTTTAACCAGTATCAGCGCATGGCCGAGCTACAGAGTACGAACACCCAGGGCCTACAAACTTTGGACACCTTGCAACGTGATTTAAGCGCGCTCAAGGACGCACAGGAGAAACTACAGTACGCGCTGAAAGACCTGAAGCAGATGGTCGATACCGGTGAGCAACAGGCCAATACCCTCGATCCGATGTTGGATCAATGGGCACAAGAAATACAGGAGATGCGCGACGGTCTGGCAGACCGCGCCACCGTGAAAGAACTGACAGCTCTACGCGGACGTTTTGAGCACGTCGAACAGCAGCTCCTTGAGCTCAAGATTCAGCCATCCCTCCTACTGCCAACCCCTTCCGCGAACAAGCCGAAAAAGACGGCGCCCCCAAAACCCGTTCCGCTATCGCCACCGTTCTCGGTGTTGGGTGTCGAGTCCCGCGGAGGTGAGCGCTTTTTGGCAGTCGCACCTCATGACAGTAGCTCTCTCATGGATGTTCGGCTGCTGCATGCCGGCGAGCAGTTCGGAGCCTGGCACCTGAAAGTGCTTGAGCCGCACTCAGCCATCTTCTCGGTGGCCGCTCAGCCAGACCAGACCGTGCAACTCCCTTGAGAAGCGATCATGAACAGAGCGCAACTACTCCCCGTCGCTTGTCTCGCGTCGCTACTGGCCATAGGCGCTGCGATGGGCACCCCTGCCACGACACGGTCACGGATCCAGGACACACAATCCACTCCGCAGGGACGCTCGCACTCTGAACAGGCTGCAAGCTGGGGTCTGACGGAGCAGGAGTGGACGCGCTTCGAACAGATCCAAGCCGGCCCACGTGGTTTCTGGAGCCCGAATCTAGATCCCTTGACCGCCCTAGGGGTTGAGGCCCAGACCGACCAAGAGCGCCAGCGCTATGCTGAATTACAGGTAGCACTGGAAGCCAAACGCGCCGAGCGTGAATTGGCCTACCAAAACGCTTACACCGCGGCCTGGACCAAGCTGTTTCCTGGGCAGCTACCGATCCAGGGCATGGCATCTTCTTCCCCTACCAGCTCATCAGTCGCCCCGCGCACAGCCCTGTTTGTAGAGGACCACTGCCCTGCATGCACCGCTGAAGCACAACGTTTGCAGAACAGTGACACGGCGTTCGATATCTACCTGGTGGGCAGCCAAGGCGAGGATGAACGCGTCCGCAGTTGGGCTCGGCAAGCGGAAATTGATCTGGCCAAGGTTCAACGCCGGCAGATCACCCTGAACCATGACCGTGGTCGATGGTTCAGTCTGGGGGCTCCGGGGCCATTGCCCACCACATTTCAACAGGTGAATGGACAATGGCAACGTCTCGATTGATTGCTATTGCGCTCCTGCTGACGGTGCACACGGTTCGGGCTAACGAACTTCCGCCTCCGGCTTATCAACTGGCGGCGCATGACGCCAACATCCCTTCTAGGGTGTTGTTCGCGATTGCCTTACAGGAGAGCGGTATTCGCGTCCGTGGTCGACTGCTGCCGTGGCCTTGGACCCTGAATATCGCCGGAACACCCTACCGTTTCGCCACTCGCCAGGCCGCATGTCAAGCCTTGCTCCAGGCGCTCACACAATATGACGCTAAACGGGTCGATGCCGGACTTGGGCAAACCAACCTGGGTTATCACGGACAACGTTTTTCCAGTCCCTGCGAAGCTCTCGAACCCTACCGCAATCTAGCTGTGACTGCCGCCCTGCTGCAAGAGCATCACGCCGTCACCGGTGACTGGGTTTCAGCCGCAGGGCGTTATCACCGCCCTGCGGGAGGTTTACCCGCCGCGCGCTACCGCGATGGATTCTCCCGGCAACTCGCACGGCTACAGGCTTCCGCTGAACAAGGCACACCACCATGAAACGAATTCCTATTGCCTATTACTTCTCCCTTCTCTTGGCTACTTTCGCCCAGTCG
Organism: Pseudomonas sp. Yb2C2; assembly: GCF_052112325.1. Taxonomy (NCBI): domain Bacteria; kingdom Pseudomonadati; phylum Pseudomonadota; class Gammaproteobacteria; order Pseudomonadales; family Pseudomonadaceae; genus Pseudomonas; species Pseudomonas sp. Yb2C2. The sequence goes on from NZ_JAVAJK010000020.1 coordinate 20,503, forward strand.
AAACAATCCGTTGCAGAGGACCAGTTTGGCGGCTTCACCCGTCTCCATCTTCAAGGTGCCAGGCCGCCCATAAACAACAATATCCAACCTGGTCGAGCCAAGCATGCGGACTTGTCCGCGTTTGCCGATGAAACCTGGACATTACCCGTTCGCAGCTCCCACTTGAGCCCCGGCCAAATCAAGTCTCGCGCCTTAAACATGCCGGGATTACGGCCATTTTTCCTGGTGGGTGAAGATACCCACTCACTGGCTTGGTTGCGTAACCGCGCGACTGAATTGCAGGAAATGGGCGCGGCTGGTCTAGCGGTTGAAGTAACCGATGCCGAAGCTTTGATCCGGATTCGAGCAGCCGCCCCGGGCATCACCATCCTGCCGGTCAACGGTAACGACATCGCCACCCGCTTGCAGATCGAGCACTACCCCGTCTTGATCACCGCCACCTCATTGGAACAATGAGTCCAGGTCATGGCCGAACATGCGATGGAGTCCAAGCTCCGGCCGGCGGTGGAGTTGTACACCGTAGCGATCTGCATCGCCGCCGCGGTGTTGTGCGTGTACTCGCCCTGGGCTGTGGCCCTGTCACCCGAGATCGGGCTGGTTGCGGCGCTGGCCTATACCCTATTCGGCCTGATACGCCTGCGACAAGCCTGGGAGGTGTTGCGCTATCGGGGCAATATCCGTCGGCTATCCCGCTACGAGCTGAGCAGTCGGCAGATTCCGGTCAGTTGTAAGCGTCTGTTCATGGGGCGCGGATTTCGCTGGACCCGCCTGCATACCCAGCGCTTGGTCGAGGCTCAGGACCCAGCGGTCGCCCATTATGTCGACCAACCGACACGCTATCGCATGGCCCGTGGTCTCGAACGGTCCCTTGAGCATGCACCGTTTCCGCTCTCGATATTGTCCCGTGTCACCGCCTGGGACAGTGCCTTCAATCCGTTGCGCCCTTTACCACCGGTAGGAGGCTCGCCACTGCTGCATGGGGTCGAGCCCGATGAAATGGAAGTCAGTCTGCCACTGGGCGAACGGGTCGGTCACACCCTAGTGCTGGGCACGACCCGCGTCGGCAAGACTCGACTCGCCGAGGTGTACATCACCCAAGATATTCATCGCATTGAACACGAGGTCGTCATCGTCTTCGATCCGAAGGGCGACGCTGACTTGCTCAAACGAATGTATGTCGAGGCCAAACGTGCCGGTCGAGACAAGGAGTTTTATGTTTTCCACCTAGGCTGGCCGGAGATCTCCGCGCGCTACAACGCGGTGGGACGTTTTGGACGCATTTCGGAAGTGGCGTCACGCATCGCCGGGCAACTCAGTGGCGAAGGTAATTCAGCGGCCTTCCGTGAATTCGCCTGGCGTTTCGTCAACATCATCGCACGGGCGCTGATCGAGTTGGGCCGACGCCCGGACTATCTGCAGATTCAGCGGCATGTGGTCAACATCGATGCGCTGTTCATCGAATACGCCCAGCAGTTTTTCGCCAAGACCGACCCGAAGGCCTGGGAGGTGATCGTCCAGCTCGAAGGCAAGCTCACCGAGAAGAACATTCCGCGGCATATGATAGGACGCGAAAAGCGGGTGGTGGCCATCGAGCAATACCTGGCGGTGAAGCGTGTATTTGATCCGGTAATGGACGGACTGCGTTCAGCGGTACGCTACGACCGCACTTACTTCGACAAAATCGTGGCCTCGCTGCTGCCGCTACTGGAGAAACTCACCACCGGCAAGACCGCCCAGTTACTGGCTCCCAACTACACCGACCTGGATGACCCGCGGCCGATCTTCGACTGGATGCAGATCATCAGAAAACGCGGCATCGTCTACGTTGGCCTGGATGCGCTGACTGATGCCGAAGTGGCCGCCGCCGTGGGCAATTCAATGTTCGCCGACTTAGTCTCGGTCGCGGGACATATCTACAAACATGGCATTGACCATGGGCTGCCTCAATCTGGCAACGCTGGTGACAAACTGCCAATCAACCTGCATGCCGATGAGTTCAACGAGTTGATGGGCGATGAGTTCATACCGCTGATCAACAAGGGGGGCGGTGCCGGTATCCAGGTAACCGCCTACACCCAAACCCTCAGCGATATTGAAGCACGGATAGGCAACCGCGCCAAGGCCGGCCAGGTGGTCGGCAATTTCAACACCCTACAGATGCTGCGGGTGCGCGAAACCGCGACCGCGGAACTGCTCACCCAGCAGTTGCCCAAGGTTAATGTGCTGACCAAGACCCTGGTCTCGGGCGCGACCGACACCTCCGATCCGGAGGCCAACACGGACTTCACCTCGTCCTCACAGGACCGTGTCAGCAGCACCAGCGTGCCGCTGATCGAGCCTGCTCACATCGTCAGTTTGCCCAAGGGGCAAATGTTCTCCTTCCAGGCCGGGGGCCAGCTATGGAAAGTCCGCATGCCGTTGCCAAAACCCTCCAACGACGATGCCATGCCCAAGGACCTGCAGGAGCTCACCCAGATGATGCGGGCGGCTTACAACGAGCAGGCGGGTCAATGGTGGAGTGCAAGCGGTGGCGGCCCGACTACAAACTTCGATTTGGATCAGGTGGGCTAGCCCGGCCTCACCACAGGAGTCGATGCAGCAGCAAGCTATTCAGAAGGTTTCGTGACGATACCAAATGCAAAGCCCAATGGAGTGAACAATGGCGACTTCCGTTCGGAACACGCCGCCACAACCGATCCAGCGCCCGGGATTGATCATCTCGGCGATAGGCTTAGCTCTGCGCATTATCTGCTTGTTAATTGCCTCATTGCTGTTCTCGATCTTGATCGAGTGGGCAGGTGTGATCTTCTTCTGGGAGGATCAAGGCTGGAGACACAGCCAAGGCATGCTGATCAACGAACTGGGCTGGCTTAGCGACCACTTCAAATCTTCACTCATTCTCCACCAACCCGGGCAGATGATCGTCCAGGTACTGGATCTCCTCACCCAGTGGCTTTTGGTCAAAACTGGATTTGCGGACTTTGCTAGTCAGGCCCGGGTGTCGAGCCAGGGAAACGGGTTCTGGCACTGGACCAATCAGCTCTACGTGAGTATTGAAGATTTCGTGCTGGCCGCTGTGTACGTTACTTTTACCTTTGTAGTGCGTCTGACCATTCTGCTCTTATCCACGCCGCTGTTCTTACTGAGCATGCTCACTGGCTTTGTTGATGGGTTAATGCGCCGTGATCTGCGCAAATTTGGCGCTGGGCAAGAAAGCAGCTTTGTTTATCACCGTGCTAAGCGAGCAGTATTACCACTGCTGAGCGTGCCCTGGATTATTTACCTATCCCTACCGTTTTCGCTCAATCCGATGGCGATTTTTTTACCTTGCGCGGTGATGCTCGGCATAGCAACCGCTATCACCTCGGCAACGTTCAAAAAATATCTTTGATAGAACGTACTGCTGGAGTGCTAAACCATCCCGGTCAGCTTAGCCAACACCGCTACAACATAACCGCCGATTATAGACAAACCAACAATACCCCACGGCCGCTGCCACCAATCACTGGAAGGAGATGGCGGCATTGCTTGCTGGTAAAAATTGATTTGGCCGATGTGGTTTGCGTTGACTTGGGTTACGGCCCCACTCTGCATCGAGCTGCGCCACTGGGCTTCCTCAAGACGCTCAAGCTGGACCTGAACACGCCCATTGAGCTGTCTAGCAGAAAGAAGCAATTGCTTTCCAACAATCATCACACCCAGCAAACCGAGAAACAGCAAATTCCCATAGCTGAGTGGGTTTTCCTGACTGAGGGTAGGCGCGTTGCTCCATACAAAACCGATATAGGGCGATGTGATTTGGTAGATGTCGGCTACCAGATTTTGCATCAGTCCACCCAAATGGCCAAAAAGAGGTGACTCAGCAAGTTTCGCCGCTTGATGGTGCAAAGATTTCAACGATGAAACCAAATAAAATAGCGCACCAAAGAAAATCAAGGATAAACCCATGCCCTGTCGAAGACGATACCGCCGAATTGCTTGTTGGATATTCACTCTCTGCACTCACTCTACGTACTGATCTTGTTCGCGCTCCGCGCCCTGCTAAAAATTTTTTAAGCAGAATCAGACGTTAACGGCGCTTAATCGCTTTTCATGAGAAATCTAGATCACTCAGTGGTCCGACTGCGTCCCTTTCTATCCAAGTTTTCTAACCCTCGACGCGGTATCCAAGCTCGCTACGTAGTCAGCGCCTGTATCGAAATAAAATGACGCAGCGTGTTTCATTTTTTTTACTGCTAAGCCCTAGCCGTCAGTTGGATGCTAGACCCAATAACCAAATGGGCTATCCACATGCCGACTGTACTTTGCCGAATCTGTTGTCTACTCGTACTGATCTCGTTCAATAGTGGCAGCTATGCCGCATCTGCTCATGAGCAGGATCAGTTGAGTCTGATTTTGCAGCAACTCGATACTATCGAGCATCTTGCGACACGAGCCAAGATAGCTAGCCCGACTGAATCATTCGAACGTTACCGCTTTGACTATCCCCGCCTAACTGAAGACATCCAACGCATCCGCCAGGGTGTGCAGGACTATCTCTCCCCCTCCCGCGCTCAACCTCGCGACTCCACTAAGTTGGTCGGAGAATACCTTCTCGACACACCATCCGCAGAGTCCTCGCCATGAGCATGACTGACGCCCAGACCGCCGCCTTTGAAAACGCTTCCGGCTTCTCGGCACAGAGCAGCTCGACACTGTGGCTGTCCTTGGTTCTCGTCCTGGCTTTGCTGTGGTGTGCCTGGGTGATGTGGACCGCTTACCGGGGCTGGGCGACAGGAAGCGTGCGCTTTGGTGCCTTTGGCGGCAGTACTGCGCGCGTACTGCTCACCTTGCTGATTTTGATGTTCTTCACCCTGTCCTAAAAATCGGAGATCGCCATCATGCTCAAGTGCCTTGCCCCTCTCAAAAACAACCTGCGTGATCGTACAAGCCAACGCTTGATCGGTCTGCTGCTGGTCCTTGGTCCAGGCCTAGCTTTTGCCGAACTACCGACCATGGAGGCGCCTTCCCGAGGCGAAGGGTCCGGATTGATCGATACGATCAAAAACTACGCCTACGACGGCGGTATTTTACTCGGTCTACTGATTGCCCTGCTCGCGTTTCTCGGCGTGGCCTGGCATTCCCTGACCGTATTCGCCGATGTCCAAAACCAGCGCAAGACCTGGAAAGACCTCGGCGCGGTAGTTGGTATCGGCGCCCTGTTGGTAGTGATCATCATCTGGTTTCTCACCAAAGCTGCCGCGATTCTGTGAGGTTGGCATGAACGACACTATCGAACGTCTTGCCGACGGCACTTTAGTCTTTCTGCCAGAGCGACTCAATCGAGATCCAGCCGTATTGCGCGGTTTAACCAATGATGAAATGTGGGTGGCCCTAGGCACCGGCGCCGTCATTGGCCTGCTGGTGGGCATTCCTATGGCGATCGTCACCGCCTCGATTGCCGTGGCGCCGACCAGCATGATCGCAGGCATGACAGTGGTGTTATTGGTCGGGGGCACGCTACTGCGTCGGGCCAAACGGGCTCGTCCCGAGACCTGGTTGTACCGCAAGCTCGAATGGATACTCGCCAGCCGTTGGCGCCTGGGGCGTGGAAGTTTGATTCTCCACTCTGGCGCCTGGACAGTTCGCCGTTCGCGTCGACTTCGCCCCGCCCTGTCCCGGTGGCAGCCATGAGTCGATTTCGAAACAAGGTCGATGCCCAACAGGCCCATATCTTCAGCCTGCGTCTGGCGATAGTGATGCTCGCTCTACTAAGCGCCGGACTATGGTATGGCTGGCGCTCAGCACCGACCGATCTGACCGTGCATGTCCCCCCTGATCTGCGCGCGGGCAGCACGCGCAAGTGGTGGGATGTTCCCCCAGAGAATGTGTATGCCTTTGCCTTGTACATCTTTGGCCAACTGAACCGCTGGCCCTCGGATGGCGAGCAGGATTATCGCCGCGCCATCTACGGCTTGCAGTCCTACCTGACACCCGCCTGCAAGGCCTTCCTCGACGGCGACTACGAGTATCGCAAGGCCGCCGGTGAACTGCGCCAGCGAGTGCGTGGCGTCTACGAAATTCTGGGCCGAGGCTACAGCGAGGATCCGGAACTCAGGGTCAAGCAACTCGACCGCGACAGCTGGCTGGTCACACTCGACCTCAACGCTGATGAGTATTACGCCGCCGAACCGGTGAAACGGGTAGTCGTGCGTTATCCGTTACGGGTGGTACGTTTCGATCTGGACCCCGAACGCAATAAGTGGGGCCTTGCACTGGATTGCTATCAGGGTACGCCGCAAAAAATCTCCCTGCCTGGAGGTGAGCCATGAAGCGGATTTCGACCCTGGGACTTACCCTCACACTGATGCTGTCGGGCGCTGCAGCGCAGGCCGTCGAACTGATGCACTGGGAACGCCTACCACTCGCGGTTCCACTGGTGATCAATCAGGAACGAGTGGTCTTTGTCGATGAAGCTATTCGTGTGGGCGTGCCTTCCACTCTGAAGGATAAACTACGCGTGCAATCAACCGGAGGCACGCTGTACCTGCGCGCGTCGGAAGCCATTGCGCCGACACGACTGCAACTGCAATCGGTCAAGACGGGCGAGATCATCCTCCTGGATATAGCGGCCACGCCTGGCGACCAACCGCTGGAGCCCGTGCGTATTCTCAAGAATACTCCGGTGCAAGCTATCGAGTCTGAATCGAGCACCGTCCCTGTTCCAGAACGTACGCCGATCCCGGCCGCGTTGACGCGCTACGCCGCGCAAAGCCTGTACGGTCCGCTGCGCACCGTGGAGTCCCTGCCCGGCGTACGCCGCGTCCCGCTCAAGCTGCGTACCGAACTGCCGACCCTGCTGCCGAGCGAAAACGTTTTCAGCACACCCATCGCCTCCTGGCGGCTCGGTGACTATTGGGTGACGGCCGTGAAGTTGCGCAATCGAGGTACAGCGACGGTGCAACTAGATCCGCGTCAGCTTCAGGCAAAACTGTTCGCCGCGACCTTCCAGCATGCTTTCCTCGGGCCGGTCGGCAGTGCGGAAGACACCACGATTGCCTACCTCATCACGCGCGGTGCCGGCCTCGAACACGCCGTGATGCTTCCGCCCGTTGCGCGAGGTACTGACGATGAAGGCTAACGCCTTGCTCAAATGGCTGGTACCGGCTGCGCTGCTGGGCGTGGTGCTGATCATCATGAAAAGCTGGGTCGCGGGAGGCAGTACGCCCTCTCCAGCGCACCCAGTTGATCAGGGCGATATTCAATTATCTGCCGAGCAAGCCAAGTCGCTCGGCATTGCGGGCGATACCCCACGCGACACGGTCGCCACCTTGGTAGGCCAAGTGAAGGCCATGCGCAGCGACATGCTCGGTTTGAAGAAACACAATGATTCACTGCAGACGGAGAACAACCGCCTGCGCGAGCGGGAAAACAGTGTTGATTCGCGTATTCAGACGGCGCTTGGCAGCGTGACCCAGCAGGTCGACGAAGGCCGTCGACAAGCCAACGAGGCCCGACTCAAAGCAGAACAAGACACTCGTCAGGCTCGCGGTCTACTAACGCAATTGCAGGAGCAGTTGTCGGGGCTGGCCGGCAAAGGTAAGGATATGCCGATCGGACTGGGGCTTGAACCGGGCGATGGGGACCAGTTCGAAGGGCGGCATTCTGCCAACGATGCGCTGCAGTGGATTGAACCCTCGGATGCTCCCTCCACCGAAACCCGAGGCAAAACCAAGACCTCTTCCGCACCGAGTCTGCCTAATGCCTTCAACTCGATCGAGGGTTTGAAGGACAATGCCATCGACCGCAGCCAAAAGCAGTTACGCGAGGTCACCAAGGGTGAGCGTGACCTGACGCGATCCGGTGATCGTACCGAAGGTGCGCAGCCGGTCTACACCATTCCCGAAAATGCGACATTGATGGGCTCGGTCGCCATGACCGCGCTGATCGGCCGAGTCCCTGTGGACGGAACCGTGAATGATCCCTATCCCTTCAAGGTGCTGGTCGGCCCCAAGAACCTAACGGCCAACGGCATCGACCTGCCGGACGTCGCTGGGGCCGTGATGAGCGGCACAGCCTCCGGTGACTGGACCTTGTCTTGCGTACGCGGACAGGTCGAGTCGATCACCTTTGTGTTTACGGACGGCACCATCCGCACGGTGCCTCAGCCAAAGACGGTCCCCAGCCGCAATGCCTCCACCACCCAGAGCTCAAACACCGACAAGATCCGCGGTGGACTCGGTTACCTCTCCGATCCGTATGGCATTCCTTGCATTGCCGGCGAGCGTCGCTCGAATGCTCAGCAGTACTTGGGCAGTCAGACTCTGATCACTGCCGCCGGTGCTGGCGTCGCCGCCCTGCTCGGGAATGAACAGAACAACAGCAGCGTCATCAGTTCGGGCGGCAGTGCCTTCGGGGTCACTAACAACAGTGGTAATAGCGCACTGACCTCAATTCTCAGTGGTGGGGCCAGCGACATTCGAGAGTGGGTCAACAAACTGTATGGCGAAGCCTTTGCTGCCGTGTACGTACCACCGGCAGCACTGGTCGCCCTTCACCTCGACCATGAGATCACCATCGACTACGAGCCTAGAGGCCGGAGCGTTCGCCATGAAAAAGATCCTACCTCTCTATCTCATCTGGATTAGCTTCCTCTGCTGGGTCCTGACGGGGTGTTCCACCGACAAGGACACACTTTTGCCGCATGGCGAGCAAACCATGCTGGACATCTGGAACGGCGCCGGCTCACAGGGTACTCAACAGCAACTGTTGGATGCTCGGCAACAGTTGCGTCGCCCCTTGACTCAAACAGATCTCTCCGCTGCGCTCCAGGAACCGTATACGCGTACAGCAGCGAATGAAATTCGCAACCTGTTCCCTCGCCTGCCCAACCCTGATTTGGTGATGTACGTGTATCCGCACCTGAGTGGTACCGAGCAGGCACCAGTACCGGGGTACTCGACCGTCTTTCCATTCTACCAACGGGTGCAGTACGCACTGCCGGGTGAACGTCAGGAAGATCTGTAATGTGTAGCGACGATACGGGCAACCGCACGTCTGCATGGAAAGACTGGCGCAACCCACTGCGCCCCCGCGCCACACTGGCCGATGAAGCTGCGCTCTATGCGCACAATCCCAGCTTCACCGATCACCTGCCGTGGGTCGAATACCTCGAAACCGAGCAGTGTTTTCTACTAGATGACAATCGCTCTGTGGGTGCGGTTTTCGAGCTACTGCCCATAGGCACCGAAGGGCGCGAACCCGATTGGCTAATGGCAGCCCGCGATGCCCTCGAAGATGCCCTGCAGGATAGCTTTGATGAGCTGGATCAAGCGCCTTGGGTGGCGCAGTTTTTCTGCCAGGACGACAACGACTTCACCCCGTATCTGACCCGGCTCACGGATTATATTCAGGACAGCGCCCGAGGCACGGTCTTCACCGAAGCGTACCAGGAGCTTATTCACCGACATTTGAAAGCCATCGCCAAGCCTGGCGGCCTATTTGAGGACAAGGCAGTCACACGACTGCCTTGGCGCGGAAACAACCGCCGGGTGCGACTGGTCATCTATCGCTGGCTTGAGTCCGATGGTGAGGAAACGGGACTCACCCCAGTGCAATCGCTGCAACAAACTTGCGAACGTGTCGCTGTTTCGTTGCAGACGTGCGGGGTGCAATCGACGCTAGTTGATGGCCGAGGTTTGTATGCTTGGTTATTGCCCTGGTTCAATCCAGCGCCCAAGCTCACAGATGAATCGCCCGAAGATTTCTACCGCCGCGTGGCCTATCCGGAGTCCGGCGAAGGCGAATCGCTGGAGCTGCCCTTCGATCATGACTTTACCGAACGCCTGTTCTTCAACGAACCGCATTCGGAAGTGCAGCATGGACTCTGGTTTTTTGATGGTCAGCCCCACCGGGTCATGGTGGTGGACAAGCTGCGCCGGGCGCCATTGATTGGTCAACTCACTGGCGAAATCCGCAAGGGAGACGCGGTGAATGCGCTGTTCGACCAGCTGCCCGAAGGCACGGTGATGAGTCTGACCCTGGTGGTCAAACCACAAGATGTACTCGAAGATCAGTTGAACCGCCTGGCACGCAAAGCCATTGGTGAAAACTTGGCTTCGACTCAGGCCCGTCAGGATGTTGAAGAGGCTCGTGCGATCATTGGCCGACGGCACAAGCTGTATCGCGGCACCCTGGCATTTTACGTGCGCGGTCGCGATGAACAGCAATTGCACCAACGCTCAGTCGGCCTGACGAACGCGCTGCTGGGTGCGGGGCTACAACCGGTGCGTGAGGGCGATGAAGTCGCCGCCTGCAACAGCTACCTGCGTTGGTTACCGATGGTTTATAACCCAGCCCGCGACACACGTAACTGGTACACACGCCTGATGTTCGCCCAACACCTGGCAAACCTCGTTCCAGTCTGGGGCCGCAGCATTGGCACCGGCCACCCGGGTATCACGCTGTTTAATCGTGGTGGTTCGCGTCTGAGCTTTGATCCGTTGTCACGTTTAGACAGGGCAATGAACGGCCATCTGCTGTTATTCGGCCCCACCGGCGCCGGCAAGTCGGCGACCCTAGTCACCTTGTTGATGCAGATCATGGCCATATACCGCCCTCGCCTGTTTATCGTTGAGGCCGGCAACTCGTTTGGCCTGCAGGGCGACTACTTCGCGACACAGGGCCTGTTGGTCAACAAGGTCCAATTGAAACCTGGCGCCCCGGTCAGCCTCGCCCCTTTCGCCGATGCCTGGCGCCTGGTCGAGCAACCGGACCAAGTGGCAAGTCTGTCGGCTGATGAGTGGGACGATGAAGCAGTAGCCAGTCGCGAGGACCAGCGCGATGTGCTCGGCGAGTTAGAAATCACTGCTCGCTTGATGATCACCGGCGGTGAGGCCAAGGAAGAGGCACGTCTGAGTCGAGCCGATCGCAGCTTGATTCGCGAGTGTATTCTCGATGCGGCGCAAATCTGTGTCGCAACGAACCGTCAGGTACTGACCCGTGATGTGCGCAACGCTTTACTGCGCGTCGCCACAGACTCGCGCTTACCGGAAAAGCGTCGCGAACGTGCACAGGAAATGGGCGAGTCCATCGATCTCTTTTGCCAGGGCTTCGAGGGTGAGCTCTTCGACCGTGAAGGCACTCCGTGGCCGGAGAGCGATGTGACCATCGTTGATCTCGCCACTTACGCTCGCGAAGGCTATGAGGCTCAGATGTCCATTAGCTACATCAGCCTGATGAACACCGTAAACAACCTCGCCGAACGCGACCAGTACTTGGGCCGACCGATCATCATGGTCACCGACGAAGGCCATATCATTACCAGGAACCCGCTGCTGGCGCCTTTCGTGGTCAAGGGCACGAAGATGTGGCGCAAGCTCGGCGCTTGGTTCTGGCTCGCCACGCAAAACCTTGCAGACTTTCCCACGGCTGCGCAGACCATGCTCAACATGATCGAATGGTGGATTTGCTTGAATATGCCGCCCGCGGAGATTGAGGAAATCGCGCGGTTCAAGAAACTCACGCCGGCACAGAAAGCCTTGCTGCTCTCCGCCAGCAAGGAGCCGGGAAAATACACCGAAGGAGTGGTGCTATCGAAGAAACTCGAAACACTGTTTCGGGCCGTGCCGCCTAGTCTTTATCTCGCCCTGGCCATGACTGAGCCAGAGGAGAAAGCCGAGCGCTGGACACTGATGCAAAACACTGGCTGCTCTGAGCTGGAAGCGGCATATCGAGTAGCGGAGCGAATCGATAGAGCGCGAGGAATAGACCCTGTATAGGTAAATCTATTCAGCGCTCTAAAGCGAATAACGTTTATTTCCGTACACCTCGGAGACGCTGCTGAATCCTCAACAAAAATCCGGCTTCGAAGGCATCCTGGCAGTCACCGACAGGAAGAGTCTTGCGTGTTTGCGCCAGCTCCCACCACAGTGGAATTTCGCCAGGTGCATCAAGCCAGGCCTGCGCGCATTGCACGCCACGCTCAATCATTGAGGAAAATTCGCTACCCCACGGAGTCAGAAGACTTGGACAACCATCCGCCGCTGGAATTGAAACGTAGTTTTCGTCCATACACACCTAGATTTCTGATTTATTTTCAGACGCAAAGTCCAGCTTCGAAAACTTTTAAGCGCTCGCTAACAGCCATAAGCCTTCAAATGGCATAGATCAGCCTTAATGCAGACTATATCCCGTGGATTGAGAATCCCTCAAGGCGCAATTTGCGCGCATGACTCACGACTACGAACAGCTGCGTCTGCAACTGGCGGAAAATATCCGCTTGATGCGGCGCGTGAAAAACCTTTCCCAAGAGCAGCTCGCGCTCATGGCCGAGGTCGATCGCACCTACGTCAGTCAAATTGAACGATGCACGGGCAATCCGTCGTTGTTAGTTCTTTTTAAGCTCGCGAGCGTTTTCGAAATTACCGCAGATCAGTTACTTGTGGAACCCGAGGTACTGCGTAGCTCCCTTCACGTCAAATAATAGTCTTACGTATCACAAAGCCGATAGATTGGCCTTCATAATTTCCGCTGACAATCTCCAGTCCCTCACCGATTCTGCCCAGGCCATACATATTGAGCCTGGATTATGACTGCCGTCTATTCGTCAATATCGCCCGCAAGGCTACGCCCCTTGGCGCTGAGCATCCTGCTGGCATGCGGCCCAAGCGTGGCGCTGGACACCGGAAGCATCACGTCCTCCGTGCTTTCGCCAGACTGTCTCGAATACAGGGTCGTCGGCATTTGCTTCTGGCTGCTCTGCACGCCATTCGGCTGCACAATCAAAACCTCGACCAAGGTTCGTCATTTCATTCCTGAACTGGTGGTCTCAAGCTACACCACCACGGGCAATAACCCATGGACCGAGATGGCCACCCTCTCCTCTCCCATCAGCGGTTCGGAAGGTGGCGGCAACCTGGTCACCCCGAACACCCACCGCGACAACCTGACCCGCTTCAAGAACGTCGATGGCATCGGCCACCCCGGCGGCTGGATCGCAACGCAACTGGCTTCGCAATCCGGCTATGCCTGCGCCAGCGGTGCAACAGCATTCATACCTTACTACCTGAGTACCCTGGACTCACTGGCCTGGCGACATGGCATCCCGGAAAATTTCTACCCCGAGTCACTTGTGCCTGGGGTCCGCGAAGTCGGCAGTCAAGTCTTAGGAAACATGTGGGGCAACGTTTATCCCCGGCAGGGATTTCTGGTACAGCCCGACGATTTCAAGGCAGCCGCAGTCATGGCACAACGGGCCGGTGATGTGGTTACCCGAAACTGGCAACCGCATGTGTACTTACCACTCACACCAGCCAAACGCGACGGCTACTGGCCACCTGGCCCGATCGTCGAAAACGACGCTTCGACCCACAAATGGCAATTGCTCTCCCCCCAAATTCAGCCCACGTGCGCCACCTTCCCCAGCAATCCAGTCCAGAGCGCGGATGGCGGCTACGCCTGGTCGCTTTGGCGTCCCTATAGCTGCTGCAAACGTGAGGGACAGACCTTTCTGTTCAGTATCGACTTCGAAGGAGGTGCTTCATGAGTCGGCTTCTCGCACGACCATCCTTGGGCGCGATGAGTCTGTTGTTCTGTGGACTGTTTGCCATGGCCACACATGCCCACGCCGCCGAAGGCGATTACCGCCTGGGAACTCAAGGTGAAGTGCTCGATGACCGCGTGATGTACACCATTGGTGGCGGCTCGGCAGTCGGCTCACCGAGTTCGCTCTACCGACCCAGTGGTCTCGGTGTCGGTGGTTCTTGGCGAGCGAACATGATGTGCGGAAACATGAGCCTCACCAACACCCTGCAAAACCAACTGAACGGCGTCACCGAAGGTTTCCAGCAAATCATGGGCAGCATCGTGCAGAACGCGACCCAAGCGGTGATGTCGCTGCCGGCCTTGATCATACAGCGCGCCAATCCAGGTCTCTATGAGTTGCTAAGTAACGGGGTGATGCAGGGGCGCATCGACTTCGACCGCTCCAAGCTGACCTGCCAGGCCATGGCCGAAAAGATGGCGGACAAGGTCGGTCAAGCCGGCTGGGGCGCGCTGGCCAAGAACCAAGAAATGCAAGGCAACCTGGAGCAAACCGGCGGTGATGCGGTGGCCGCGGTGCAAAACACCGAGGCCCATAACGGCAACAATGGAGTGGCCTGGGTCGGCGGTTCAAAGGCCGGAGGTGATGGGCAAACGCCCATTCGGGTGACCGCCGACGTGGTGCGCGCGGGCTATAACCTGCTGCATAACCGGTCGGTTACTGACAGTACCTCAGTCAGTAACAATGATTGCCTGGGTGGGGCCATTTGTCAGACCTGGGCCTCACCGCAGGAGGAATCCGAATGGGCCGTTCGAGTGTTGGGGGAGAGCGAAGTCGCGACCTGCGATAGCTGCGAAACCCTGCGTGCGACCGCAGGCAGTGGACTGACGCCGCTGATCCAGGAGGCCTATAACGAGCGCCTTAAGGCCTTGCAAGGGCTGTTGTCTGGCTCTCTTCCCCCTATCCCTGACAACTTGGCGAAAGCCTCCAGCCCGATGCTGCCGGTGAGCCGTGGTGTGATCGAAGCCCTGCGCGACGACCCCGATCAGGATCTGCTGGCGCGACGCCTGGCTAGTGAGACGGCCCTGTCCAGCGTCCTGGACAAGGCACTGCTGCTACTGCGCACACTACTGGCAGGCAGTCACGAACCGAACATCGCCTCCGCCGAGCCGGCCCAGACCGCCTTGACGAAAAACATCGACGCTTTGGAGCGCGAAATACGCCTGCTGCAGACCGAGATGCAGGTCAGGCAGATGCTGACGACCAATACCGCCAGCTTGGTGCTCGACCGGCATGCTGGTGGCGCCGACGCTTCGCGCATCGTCGAGCAAGGCGACCCTGAGCCAGGTCGACTTAATGATGCTGACGCCAGGCGCAAGTGAGCCATGAAACGCTCACCGCTATTCACTCTGCTTTCAGGTCTGGGGATTGCCACAGTGATGATCCTGACCGCCGCACTGGTCGCCTGGATCGGCCGCGCTGCGCTGGGTAGTTTCGAAGTCTGGCAGCAGGCATTCGAATCCGCACGACCTTACCTGCAGTGGTGGCGCGCCCTGCTCTACGCTGCCCTATTTGCGCTCTGGTGGGACCTGCTTCGGCGCTACCGACATCGACCACAGGATCGACTGCGCGTGAAACGCATAGGGACATTAGGGCTCGTGCTCTTTACCTGCGTCGAACTCACCCGACTGTGAGGTCACCACCATGCTCATGAGCACAAACAGCTACCTCGAGTTTTACCTCTCTCTGCTCGCCTGGATCATCAACAACGGCCTTTGGAGTGTCCTGTCCGACACCGGGCTATTCGCCGCGCCCTTTGGTGCAATCATCTTGCAGGAATGGTTGTCTGCCCGTCAGCAAGGCGCGGATGAAGGCAACAAGGGACTGCTCTCGGTACCGCGGATCGAGAACCGGTTGTGGCTGGCCTACATCGTCGTGTTGTTCGGCTGCGCGCCGGTCTTTCCGTTGAGCCTCTCGTCAATGACGTTCGATGATGCGGCGAGTCAGCGCTGCGGCGTGAGTGTGGCCAAACCAGCAGAAACCGCCTGGGGGACGACCTTCAATACCATTGGCGAACGCTCTGCCAATGTGCCGATCTGGTGGTTTCTGGTGCATGCCTTGAGCAAAGGCGTGACTGCGGCGGCCACCGCCTCCATCCCTTGCGCACCGGATATCCGACAAATGCGCATGGAAATCGACAGCTCACGCATCGACAATCAGGTCCTGCTGCAGGAAGTCGCCGACTTCACCCGCGATTGTTATGGCTATTCCCGCTCTCGGCTGTTCACCAACCGTCCGCAGTTGGACAAGGCACAAAGTCACGACGCGTCCTGGATCGGCTCAAGCTATTTTCTCGACACTCCGGGCTACTACGACACCGATCGCTCACGTACACCGCGCGTCAACTGGCCGTATGACGACAACCGCGATGCTTCCTTGCCGCGGTTGGAGAATGGCGCGGGCTACCCCACCTGCAAGCAGTGGTGGAGCGACAGTGGTGTTGGGCTACGCGAGCGCTTGATCGAGCAGGTCGATCCTTCGCTGCTGACTCAGTTGAAAGGTTGGTTGACTGGCCGTTCGAGCAACGAGATCGAAGATGCCACCCTGCGAGAGCTGGTCAGCCCGCGCCAGCAATCGATGTCCATGTCGCCTGGACAGGTGTATCAGGACTACGGCTCCAGCGCTCGTGGAGGTTCGATCAATCAGGGTCTCAATAACCTGGCCACCAATACTGGATTGGCACTGGGTTCCTTCAGTAATTTTCCCGCAATGAATGCGCTACGCGCCGCCCTGCCGATGGTGCAGGCGTTCCTGATCATGGGCGTCATCATCAGCTTGCCGTTGATCCTGCTGGTCAGTACCTACCAGCTGAAGACCGTCATGACGGTGACGTTCGCGCTGTTCACCTTACACATGCTGAGCTTCTGGTGGGAACTGGCGCGCTGGGTCGACTCCAGTATGCTCGATACGCTGTACAACCAAGTTTCGGCTTCCAATCAGGTACTGTTGTCGCTGCCCACATCCGGCTTCATGGATGGGACTGTCACCGCGCAGGTGATCGAGTATGTGATGGGGGCGATGTTCATCGTGCTACCGATGCTGTTTCTCGGGGCAATGAGTTGGGCCGGATATAGCGTAGGTTCAGGCGTAGAAGGAATGCTCACCAGGGGAACCCACGCAGCACATACAGCTAGCTCTAACGGGACCTCTCAGTTGATGAGCGGTGCAAGAATTGTTTCGCGTAAATAGAGCTCAAAATAACCAATAGCCTACTTCAGAGAACCCCATTTATCGTAACGCTCAGGCCGAGACGGTCTATGCATTGGATCGTCGAGATCGTCACTACCTGGAGCGTCTGAACCCTGAAATGGGATAGCTGCTAATACGACAATTGTGCACATCAGCATAAACAACCAGAAGCTGACAAAAAGAAATGCTCCGAACAGAGCGAGCTTGGCAGTCAGAAAACTCCCGCGAACAAGAAATTTACTTGCGGGCGCACCTGCGGCCTCCGCACGCTCAACCACGTGGGATTCAAAATTTTTCAACCTAAGGTAACCACGCTTCACCGACAGACCACAGACATACGCCCAGCGGTGGGCACGTGAATTCTGAACAGGTTGTTGAGTCGGCATGGTCTCGCCCTCTTCTGAGCGTTTTCATGGTTGAGCCTTGAGGAATAGCCTACTACCGAAAACGGCCCATGCCTGACCGTATATCAGTTTCCCCGGTCGAAAAATCCTCACTGGAAGCCAGAAGACAAGTCCCGTGAACCAGCGTCTCTACAGTGATTGACCCAGATAAATCGTACGATTAAATACAAGGTACGGATCGCTGTTATCGACAGCACTTTCCCAGGTAGCCAGAACCTTCAAGGCTACGTCACTTCGATGATGGTTCTTCTCAAGTGCGATTAGCGTTCGGTGGCTCGCACGGTGACCGTTGCCGCGGTGATGAACGCCTACTCCTCATCTAAGTGCCTTCCGGGCTTCGCTCGCCAGGCAAGCTTCTTGTTTTTCTTCAACCCACTGCAGGGAAATCTTTCCCCGCGCGGGACAGGTTTCTTCGAGTTTTCAACGGAGACATACCATGCCCGACTCACTTACACCGGAAATACTGAACACCCTTCGGTTACCCATCGTGTTCACACCTGGCGCGTGGCAACGTGCTGTACTGCTCGAGCAATCCGATCATGCTGAGAAGCTGCAGGTCGATCGGTTGAGCCACGTGTTGCGCGCAGCCTTCGAAGCCCACCTGGCCTATCCACATAAGTCTTACGTGCTGTTCGAGGTAATGCATATTGAACCAGCCGATCACTTAGACCACGACCCGTTGCTGCAATTGAGTCTGAGCTTACTCCAAGAACCGGGTCAACCTGGCGCCTTGCTGATCGCGCTTGCAGGAGAACAGCGCTAAGCGCAATGGGCGGCGCCCACCTCCACATTCGGACGGCATGCAAGACCTGCATCAATCCAACCCATCACCCAACCGGGGAACCCTCCCCCGACGGGCAAGGCGTTCCTCCGTTTTTTCTCTCGAGGAAATTGCCATGCGCGATATCTACCAAGACGTGACAGACAAGATCGTTACTGCGTTAGACCAAGGTGTTGCACCCTGGATCAAACCCTGGTCCTTAAGTGGTTCCACTTGCATCAGTCATCAACTCTACCCCGTCAACGCCATCACGCGACGTCCGTATTCGGGCATCAATTTACCACTGCTCTGGGCCGAGGCCAGGTTGCAGGGGTTCACTCAAGATCGTTGGCTGACCTTCAATCAAGCCAAAAGAGCGGGTGGGCACATCCGTAAGGGTGAGCACAGCGCCCTGGCGGTGCTCTACAAGCCGATGGAACGCGAGGAACAGACCGAGTCAGGCCAACCCGTACTTGATGAACATGGTCAGCCCAAGGTCGCTCACTTCGGTATTCTCAGGACGCATTTTCTGTTCAACATCGAGCAAACGGAAGGGCTCGGGATGCTCAATGACACCCTGCTCGAGACGGAACCGAGTGGTCCCTTCCAGCCCAACAGCGCTGCGGAAAATCTGCTGTTAAGTTCAGGTGCACGCATCGTTCATCGGCCTGCCGACGAAGCCTTGTACCACCCGATCAGGGATCTCATCCAACTGCCGACAAAGGCACAATTTCACGATGAAAGCGGGTACTACGCCACCGCACTGCACGAGCTGACGCACTGGACCGGGCATCACACTCGGTTGCAGCGCGAAGGCGTGACGTCAGCCTGTCCGTTCGGCTCGCCAGGCTACGCGTTTGAGGAGTTGATCGCCGAGATGGGCGCTGCTTTTTTATGTGCCTACGCCAGTATAAAGGGGGAGTTGCGGCACGAGGGCTACATCGACTCCTGGCTCGGCCTGCTCAAGGCTGACAAACGCGCGATCTTTCGCGCCAGTGGTCAGGCCCGAAGCGCCTCGGAGTTTGTACTCAACCTGGAGCAGCAACGGAAGCAAATGATAATGGATGACTCACGATGCATGTACGATGGAGTTTGAAAGTTATCTCACCGCTGCAATCGCATCACAGGGCCCAACGCAAGTTGGGCCCTTTTTTCTGACACCCAGAAAACCCATGCCGCGAGGCTCTGATACAACGGGTCAGGGATGGGCGCACACCCGCAACCTGTCATTCCGCATCCAGGTTCTGCGCCAGAAAATCCACCAGATCGAGCGGACTCCGGCTGTCGATCACCTTGTAGATCAGATCGCGTTTACTGCGCGGCAACTTCTTGACCACGCTCTTCGCTGAAGCCCTGACGGCTTCGTCGGTCCCATGGATACGTGCCGCGAGCAGCAGCACGAGCGTGGCGTCAGTAAGGTTCATGGCAAGACCCAAAAATAGGCACCGTAGTGTACCGACTCTTTTCTTTTTCGTACCAGCCCCAACAAAACGATGTGTAGCAGTATCGATATCCCGATTGCCGCGCAAAGGGACACGAGCCAAAAAGGACGGGTAAGGGTTGGAAGGGAATGGGGACTCAAGGGTAAGAGCTCTATCCGAAAAGGCTAAAAGGCCACTGACCCAGCCACCTCCCGGGGGTCACGATGCTCAGTCTGTTTCGCCACAAAAAGCAGAAGCCACCTCCGCCACCGACCGTCAACGTCGCCGAAGGCTACCTACCCGTTGAGTCGGCCCACAGCCTGTTAGCGGCGGACCACCGCTGTCAGTTGCTTGATCGGATTTGGCAGTACACCGCCCTCTCCCACGCGCAGTTCAGCCAGCTCTATTTAAATCCTATACATCGTTACGCCGAACAGGTCCAGCAACTCCCGGCCAGCGAAACACACCACCATGCGTATCTCGGCGGCATGCTCGACCATGGCCTGGAGCTGGTCGCTTGCAGTTTGAAACTGCGTCAGTCGTATCTGCTTCCCACCGGCGCCGCGCCCGAAGACCAAGCCGCCCAGACCGATGCCTGGTCGGCCGGCATCGCCTATGGCGCCCTGCTGCATGACATCGGCAAGATCGCCGTGGACCTGCAGGTCGAACGCCAGGATGGCCGGGTTTGGCATCCTTGGCAGGGTCCCCTGGATCAGCCCTACCGTTTTCGTTACCTCAAAGGTCGTGACTACCACCTGCACGGTGCCGCCGCAGGCTTGCTCTATACTCAGATTCTCGACCGCCCAATCCTCGATTGGCTCAGTGGATTTCCGCCACTGTGGGCCAGTCTGCTGTATGTCCTTGCGGGCCAGTACGAACGTGCCGGCGTGCTCGGTGAGTTGGTGATGCAGGCCGACCGTGTTTCCACCGCACAGAACATCGGTGGTAACCCGAGCAAGGCGCTGCAAGCGCCGATTCATTCGCTGCAACATCACTTGATTAGCGGACTGCGTCATCTGGTTCAACACGAGCTGAAACTCAACCAACCAGGTGCCGCGGGTTGGTTGACTCACGACGCACTCTGGCTGGTCAGCAAGACAGTCACCGACAAGCTGCGGGCCTATCTTCTGTCGCAATCGATTGAAGGCATTCCTTCGTCCAACCTAGCGGTGTTCGACGAGCTGCAATCGCATGGGCTGGTCGAGTCCACCCCGGAAGGTAAAGCCATCTGGACCGCGCTTGTGGCAAAGGGAAATTGGCAGCAGAGTTTCACCTTTCTGCGCCTTCAACCAGCACTGATTTGGGGAAACGAACACCGGCCCGAGGCTTTCAGCGGAACGGTTAGCATTGCAGCCCATGACCACTCAACTGACACCCAGATACCAACACCAGCGCCCGAGACAGTCAGCGCACGATCAGGTCAAAGCCAACCGCAGCCGGATCCCACGGCGCTAGAGGATGCCGATTACCTCGGTACGCTGCTGGATATGTTCGAGTTGGAAGAGCCAAAGGCCAATGACGCGCTGTCAGAAAGAGCCGTCAAAACTTCAACGCTTCAATTGGATAACCCAGGCCAGGCATTCCTGAATTGGATCAAGGAAGGCATTCTCAGCCACAAGCTGATTATCAACGACAGCAAGGCTAAAATCCACACAGTGAATGGGAGCGTATTTCTGGTCACGCCCGGTCTCTTTCAACGCTATACGCAAGAATTCCCCGGTATCTCTCAGGGTGCCTGCCAAGAGATTGAAGAATGGCGTTGGGTGCAGAAGCAGTTTGAGAAACTGAAGGTCCACAGGAAGCGCGGCAATGGTTTAAATATTTGGGTCTGTCAGGTGGAAGGTCCTAGGAAGAAAGGAAAACTCCAGGGCTATTTGCTAGAAGAACCAAAAATATTATTCGAAGCTACGCCGGTTCCTTCGGACAATATTGTTTTAAAAATTGAAAAATTTTAAATGTCCGTAACATCCCAGACTCGACTCAGGCAACCACGCGAAGGATTGCGCACTGCGCGTCAGTCCCTGTTGCCAGCTCAACGATTTAAATACATCTCACAGGGCACAAGGCGAAGCCGAACGTACCACGTTTTGACCCCGCAGATGCTCCCTGCCAGCGCCTTGGAGCTACATCTCAGCAATCGCCCATTTCATAATATTTCGCTCAAACGGGGACAGCTGCATCCCATCCAAGCGGATCGCCAAGTGCCGTAACTTGTTCAGCAGGTCATTCAGGTTGTCAGATGGAAGAATTGAACTCTTAATACGCGTAGAGACCTGCGTGGGAATCCCATATTCGTCCAGCGCCGTCAGTAAGGGATCGTGAAAAAGGTTCTCCATCTGCTCAGAGAAGAAGTTGAAGTCTCCTGGCTCAATATTGCGCTGGGTGAAGACATCCGCCTGAATTTTGCTTATGGCCATAAAATCACGAGGAAGGCGATAGCACAGTACGTTACGGATAAACTTGAGACGAAGGTTGATCGCTTCGCTAGCAGTGGTGCCCGCTCGGTTAGTGTCGATTGCGTTCTGCAGATACGCCGAGAAGTCTTTCTCCATTCGGACAGAGTTGATATGAAAGGCGAGCTGAGGGCCTGAAATGATTCCATAATCCATCAGTTTGGTCTGAAGGTGATCACAGACTAAGGTGCACACGTATTCGAGCTGGTTTTGTTCGGGGTTTCCTTTCCAAGTGAGCATTCGGCGACTCACTGCGAGATTCCTGATAATTGATTCGGCGATCTCTATCTGCCGGTCAACGGGGATATGCCGATTTTCAACGAGGGTCGCAGTAGATAGCAACGGCGTCGCATACGCCCGATCCAGCCGTTGACGGGAGATATCCGTGAGGTACTCCGGTTCTAGCTTCATCAAAAGCCCCATCGGAGAATCTTCGTTCTGCAGTCCGATCGGGTAATCAACAGTGAGATCTTTTTCTTCCGGAGGAGCCTCCAGCATGTAAACCTTGCCAATGAAGTAGCGGTTCATGCGACCTGCGCGGCCAGAAATGTTCTTGAACGTGAAGAAATCGAACGGCGTGTTACTAACCCGGCGATCATAAATGATGACGTTTTCTGCTGAGGTATTGACCCCCTCAATCATCGTTGACGTGCAGATGATGTGCTTGATTGTCCCCTCGTTGAAGAGCTTCACAAAATACTGTTGCAGCGCTCTAGGGACGCCACCATGGTGAATGGCGATACCAAGCGATATGGCCTTAGCGACGTTCCACTGGGGGTGGTACTCCTTCGCGATCCATTGAGCGAGATCTTGGGTCTGCGTGAGCGGCGAAAACCCACCCTTTTCGATAAGGAGCTGTGCAATCTTGTTAGCGCTTGCTGGCGACTGAGAGTAGATGAGCGTGGGGGTGGCAATTTTGCGACAGAGTTCTAGGAGCTTGTCCTTGCGTGCATCTCCGTTGGTCGGCAAATTGAAATACTCAACATCAACGGCCACTGTGGAAAAATTGGAGGGGATGAAATTGTACTCATAAGCGTCGAGACCGTGGATATTTTGGATATGCGGGCCGAGTAGATAGAACTGCGCCCCCTGTCTTGCCAGTTTGTGGAAAGCCAAGCTCAAATCAATTGCACGGCTGCCGGTTTCCGAGTCACTGCACAGGTCAAGTTTGTAGAATTCATCTACGACGAAAAAACCGACGTCCTGTAGATCGTCACGCTGGAGGACTCTCTCCTGGGTCAGCAGGTAAACGTTTACTCGTGCGTCGTCGGCTTCCTGAGTCGGATGCGTGATGACGTTGCATCTCTGTTTGAAGCGCTTGACCAGACGTCGGCGCGTTTCGTCGATGAGGGCGATGGTTGGGACGATGACCACGATCTTGCGAAATTTTTCCTGGGCCAGAACGGCGTCTATCACCAAGCTTTTACCCACGCTTGTTGAGGCACTCAGCACGACGTTGCGTCCTTGCATCAGCAAGCTGAACACATGAGCCTGCAGCCGATGAAACACCATGCCCGCTTCAACTCCGTCAACCCGATGCACCTCATAGGCCAGACGGTCTGAAATCGATATTCCATCGAGGTACGGAGTGATGTAAGGGAATAGGCCCACCGCCCGGATCATACTCAGCAAAAGGGATTGCTCAACTTCACCAAACAAGGCGAATTTATCGAGCGCACGGATGACGAGGTCTCGCCCTTCCCACTCTGGATTCCCCCGGTTCACGGCAACACTGATAGCTTGGAGAAGCTCGATCCTGGAGCTTGAATCTTCACCGAGCCGTTCGAGTCGTTCCTTAACTACTTCGTATCTCATGTCAGCCTAAACCCTGCAACGTGAGTTAAACTCTTTGATCAAGTTCTGGATGCTTTCGATAGGGACAAGGAACACAGCAATTCGGATTTGATCCATTCTCTTCGGCAGATGGACTTTCAATGAACTGTAATGGTCGTTGATCTCGTGCTTCAGCCGATCAATATAGTCGGAGAGGTACCCAGAGGATAAGGCATCACTGTCATAAGCCAATAACACAGGAAAGCACAGCACCTTCAGCATTTCTTCAGCAGGCGCGTTTCGTTCTAATGCTTTGTTGAACTCCTCCGAATTGGAGCGGAGGTGATTCGGTTCGCGCAGTGAGATAATAATCTCGCGCTCGTTGGTCAGTGCGGCTTTGTTAATTGTCGAATCCAGAGTACTGCAAACCTGCGCCACAGTCTGGTCCATAGTCCCCACAGTAATCATCCTCGCCAACCCCAACCAGAGTTGATCAACCTCGCCTGAGCGCTGAACAATATGGGCGTTCCCGAACTCGGATAGGCCTGTCTTTGAGGCAAAAAACACTTTGCACGCGATAGGCTCGCTATTTTCCTTATTTCTCAAAATCACATGCAGGATTAGTTCTGCAATTAACTTATCGCGCTCCATACCATTCTGAGTGAACGTAGCAATTGCCTTCGACAGAATCGTCTGAGCATGGTGAACCTGAAAATTCACAATCTCGCTGGCTTGTAAACAGAACTCGGGAAGCCACTGAACCAGGTGCTCAGCAAGTTCCTTTTGCCTCCACTCGCCAAAGTCATACTGAACGTCGTACCCAGTCAAGCTTCGTAGCAATCCCTCCTCGGTTGCCGCATGGAATTCGACCAGAAACGGCGGAGGCTTGGATTTATAGGGCTTGGAGTAAGTGATGTTTTTGCTATCAGCCGCCGCCAAGAATGCATCAAGGCGATCCATGGCATCCGCGCGCGTAATGACCTTTTGGATAGATTCCGAGATGACGTTTGCGGTTGCCGCATCATCTGCCCAGCTCAGAAATTCGGCGTAAATTGCCTGCTGTTGTTTGTGCGTAGGCCACGAGCCTCGAAGATCGATTATTTCTGCAAGCTTACGCAGATTCACTGACTCCAGCGCGTCCACATCGCCACATATCTGCCACACAAAATTATCCGCCCAATAGCAAAAGTCACGCCCCATGGGTGATCGTGTTTTCTTAAATTTCTTAGCAAGGGCTGTCCCACGACTGGTCGCAAGATCAGGCTGAGTTCGCTTTTCAAGCTCTAACTTGAAGCAATTCAAAGCTTTGGCGGTATCGCGCTTGGTGACCATTCGAAACAGAGCTTTTCCTGGGCGGCAGTCACATAGCAGTGACTTCTGCAGTAGAGAAGTGTCAGCCCGACCGCTGTCCAGAGCTGTTGCTTCACTCTGGTTCCACTTGCTGTCACCTTCGGTGGTTTTGACCTGGATATATTCGTTAACCGTCTCACCAGACTGGCGAGAGACCAGCACGATGTCGTCAGAAGTCTCACACTCGACGTGCTGGTAACTGCTATCGCGAAGCATCTTCAGTATGAAGGAAACAGCAACGTGATCCTGGTACTTGAAACCTTGCCTTGCCGCAGGCCCACCTTTGTTCGATGGGATATTGATAAGCACCATGACGTCCCTGTATCGCTTGAATCGAGCCGGTCACGTCGGCATCCTGGGTCACTTAGGGATAGCAGACGCGCGTGTTAGTACGGAAGCTACCACTAATGGCAATTGGCCGACTATCCCTATTCCTCAACCGCCTACCCTCGCAACGTAAGAGCCACGGCACAGGAGCATTATGGAGAGAGCATGAGGACCACACCGCTAGGTTAGAACGACCTTAAACAGGCGCCTCGCGATATACCTCGAAAAGCCTCCAGATATGAGGGTTCCCGTATGCACCGGCTTATGGAGTAGCCCAGGAAAGCCGCCCATGCAGGTTTGTGCGCTTCAAGCAGCGACAGCATGGCTGCAAATACTCGTTTCTCTGTAGATTTGGAGCTTCGTATTGAACGGCTCGAGGCATCGTAGTTCGTACCCAATATTCTGCTTGACGCTTGAGTTTCATACATTGCAAATGAAGACGCCACCAAGATGATATTACGCTAAGCTGGACGCAACGAGGCGGTACCAAAGGAGAGGATATGGCATCGGCCAGGCAGGATTTTGAGCGTTTTGTGGGATGGCTTTATCAGCCTGAAAACGACATCCCTGCAGATGTCCGTCGTCTAGCTGCCTTGGTTTTGTCGAAATTCGATGAATTGGCTGGGACCTCGCGTCAACGAAGCCAGCGATCCATATACCTAACTGAGCTGATTCGACGAGAACTCGAGGGTACCGCAGATATTGCTCCGGTCGCAGCTGCTCAGGCTGATCTCGGGACATGGCCTTGGGCGAAACTTCGACATCTGACACTCGGTCCATTTCGAGGCTTTCGAGCAGCCGAGCCATTCGACCTCACCAAGCAAATCGTCCTTTTCTACGGCCCCAACGGTAGCGGCAAAACCAGTCTGTGCGAAGGACTGGAGTACGCGCTCTTGGGAGATGTCGAAGAGGCGGGAAGCAAGCGCATTGCAGCCCGCACTTATCTCGCCAATGTCCATGATGGGCGATTCAGCGCACCAATACTGAAAGCGACCGATCAGCAAGGGCGAGAAGTAAATGTCGTTGCCAACGCTGACACCTATCGTTTCTGCTTCGTAGAAAAGAACCGGATCGACGCCTTTTCCAGAATCGCCGCACGACCCAATGCCCAACGAGCGGAACTCATTGCCACTCTCTTCGGCATGGATCAGTTCAATGAGTTCGTGGGCCATTTCAATGAGAGCATCGACGGGCAGCTTATCCTTCTCGGCGAACAACAGACCACATTGACCGCTCGCCGAAATGCGTTGGCAGCAGATAGAACGACCGTTGAAAATGAAGCAGCATCCCAGCAAGCACTGGCGGAAGAAGAGGCAGCCCTAGCGAAGGAGTACGACGCCGAGATCACATATGACGTGCTTAAAGAGCTTATCGGTACCCCCGAAACTCCGGGTCGCCTTCAGGAACTCGAAGCGATTTTGGAAGCGGTACCGCTTAATGTGCTCGGCGTAACGCGCCAGGGCCTTCTAGATGCTTTTGAGAAAACACACAAATGTGATGAGGAGCTCAAAGACATCGTTGAAGCTCTTCGCGCCAGAAGCGACCAAGTCTCTTTTAAGGCGCTTTATGACTCGGTCCTGGCCCTACAAGAAGTCGTGGGAGACCGGTGCCCGGCCTGTGACACCCCACTGAAAGGTCAGACTCACGTAGCTGCAGATCCATATCTAAGGGCGGGTGAAGGGCTTAAACAGCTTGAAGAGCTTGGTGTTCTCCAGGAGCAGCAGCAGGTTACGCAGACAACGTTTGGGCAAGCGTCACGTGAGTTGCGCCAGATGTTCAGTCCCATCGCCGCTTTCATTGATGCCCATCCCGGAGAGAATAAGGCCATTTCCCAGTGGATTGGTCAGCTTCCAGAAGAACCGGTTGAACGTTGGTGGTCAAGCATCTACCCCCAAACGGCGGTGATTCAAGATGCACTACCGTCCCTTGATGAAATCCTGTCTGTGGTGGATCGCATGGCAGCCCAAGACGTTGCGTCGTTGCAAGCTCAGCAGGATCGCCAGCCGCACATTATGGAGCGTCGACGGCTCAACGAATTCCAGCTCAAAGTTCAAGCCCAGGATCTTAAGAGACAGCAACTGCAAGAGAACGTTGAGGCTGCAAATAGCCGTATCAATGCATTCGACGAAACAAATGCTGAGCTAATCGCCCAAACGAACCAAGAGATTCTCGACATAAAGCGGGATACCCCCTTCAAGGGGACTTATGACCGATTTCTTGTAGAACTAAGGTCCTACAGGGATCAGCTCCCGGGGCAGTTGATAGCGGGACTCAACGACGCAGCCAAGGATCTTTACAACGCATTCAACCGCAATGATCGGGATGAGGACAAATTATTCGCACTGCACCTTCCAATTGGAGGTGAAGGGAAGATTGAGATCTGCTTCCAAGGTAATCCGGGAGCTCGGGTCGATGCACTCCACATACTTAGCGAAGGCCATATTCGCTGCCTCGGGTTGGCAATCCTCATGGCTAAGGCGAAAAGCATAGAATGCCCTGTCATCGTCTTCGACGACGCCATTAATGCAATCGACCACGATCATCGAGGCGGTATTCGAGAAACAATCTTTGAAAGTGACCACTTTGCTCAAACTCAATTAATCGTCACCTGTCACAGCAACGAATTCATCAAGGACATCCAGCAACATCTCCCCGTCCAGAGACGCAATGGCTGCCAAGTCTATCTATTACTCCATCATGACGGCAACTATCAACCCAGAGTGACCGGAAACGTACCTAGCGCAAACTACATCGCGAAGGCTAGGGCCGCAAGAGAGGCCCTGAATGATAGAGATGCCCTAGCAGCGTCACGCCAAGCCTTAGAAATGCTGTCTGAAAAGGTATGGCGTTGGCTCGGCAGTCACGACCAGGGTGTCTTAAATATCATGCTCGCCGGGGTTGGTGCCGAGCCCGGGTTGAGAAACCTTTGTGAAGCACTGGTCAAGAAGTTACGGGATGCACAAACATTCAACCATGCCAACAAAGGCCCCCTGTTGACCGCCTATGATCGCATTTTGGGAATCCCAGCCACTAACCTAGTGTGGACCTACCTTAACAAAGGAACGCACGAAGAAGCTGACCGCGATGATTTTGATGCAGAGCTTGTGGAGTCAGTAGTTCACACCTTAGAAGAGCTTGATCACCTCGATCTACGGGCTGGACGCTAACGATGCGATGCCTGTGCCCTGCCCATCTTTGGTACCCGATTAGAAGTACTGATGCGAATGTGAACATACCCTATGCGATCGATGCCTTTTACTCGACCTACACTCATTGCTGCAGTCGAATTGCTAGAGCAGAACACGCAGGCACGCTTTAATCAGGTTGTGCTGCGGCTTGGCCTCGAGGATGAAATCACGTCAAGCACTAGCCTTAGCGTGGCCAAGAAATGCGATTTCCTCGGCCGCATCGTGGTGCAACGCGCCGGGACCGTAGTTCAGACGCTTGATGGCACCATGAGCTTGGGTGAGGCCGTAATTCGACAGGCCGCGCAGCTGGAGCAACAGGATCAAACTCAATCCTTGCATGCAGCTTTCGCGCGGAGCTTGATGCGGGACGGCTATGTGCTCGTCTTTGATGACAATGGGCTAAACGCCTCCATTCGCGCCGCTCTGCCCGGCGAGGTCCTACTTCCTGAAACCGACGACGAGGTCCACCGCCTCCTGAAATTTTTCGGGTTCGTTATTCCTCTCGGTCATATTGACCAGGCGATTGAAGCCCACACACGCGGCGACTGGGCGGCTTGCAATAGCCAGCTTCGGACGTTCTTCGAAAGCCTGTTGGACGAGATAGCCCGTAATATCCGGCCGCTAGAGGCGGCCCAGCGCCCAAGCTCTGAGAACCGGCGCGCACTCCTTGCGGAGATCGGCTTTCTTGCTGTGGACCGTAACGAATGGACGCAGGATGGAAAGAACTACATCAACGGTCTCTTCAAGATGCTCCACTCGGAATGCTCCCATCCGGGCCTTTCCGACGAGGATCACAGCACCTTCCGATTACATGTAGTGCTCATTACGGCGAGGACTTTCTTGCGCCGCCTATCAAACGGCCGGTGATGCCCATGGCTTTTTTCTCGCAAGATCAGTTAGATGCGATCGCCCGCGTGCTTGGCGATACCACAGAGGGTCTGAGCGGACCTGAGATCGAGCACCTGCTGGCCTCTTGCAAGATTGCCGATCCCGGACCTATGACGAAGCGCGTACGTATCTACAACGCTTTTGCAGAATGCCAGAACACCAAACGAAACCGTACCAACATCCTCGAGTTCATTCGGCGCGCCATGAAGCCCGCTCGCTACATTCACGAGCCTAACCGCTACGAGCCAATGAGGGCTCGCCTGAACCAGGCGCTTGTGTTCGCCGGGCTTGTGGTCGATGAGGCCGGCGAGCTGAAGTCGGCGGATGTAGCCAAGACCTTGCCAGAAGCTCTGCAGAGGGCTCGCGACTTGCGCGCGGACCTTGAAGGGCGAGGGGTTCACCCAGATGTCTTGAAATTCTGCCGCGCCGAACTTCTCGTTGACAACTACTTTCATGCGGCGCAAGAAGCTGTCAAAAGTGTTGCTGACAAGATGCGTACCCGCACCGGAATAGCCGATGACGGATCTGCTCTGGTGGATCGTGCTCTCTCTGGCAATCCCCCTCTCATGGCTATCAACGCGCTGTCGACGGCTAGCGAACGTAGCGAGCAGAGTGGGTTTGCCAATCTTGTCCGCGGTACATTCGGCATGTTTCGCAATCCGACCGCGCATGAGGCCCGAATACATTGGGCGATGACCAAGGAAGACGCACAAGACCTGATGTCGATCGTTTCTCTGATTCATCGACGCTTAGACATGGCGCAAGTGCTATCACGCGCATGATCATTAGAGGTATCGAGAGCTAATGGCAAACGAACTAGAATCCGATCGCATCGGCCGCATTGGGGAGCGACAGTTCGAATTGCTCTGCGAACGCGCTGCTCTCTGTTGCAATAAGAGCGCCATCGACGTCATGGGTTGGGACTTTATCGTCGAATTCCCGATGGCGCTGGCCGGGCAACCGTCGTTGCCTCTCGATCAACGTCTAACCAATGCTGCTCGGGTTCAGTTGAAATCAACGCTCGGCCGCACCGGGAACCGTATCCGTCTAAGCCTTTCGGCCATTGAACGCTTGGCCAAGGATCCTCGGCCCGCCCTCATCATCGTGTTTTGCCTGAGCAGTGACGGCGAAGTCCACACCGCGTATCTCGTCCATCTTATAGGGAAAGAGCTCGCACGCATTCTTAAACGGTTGAGGCTCGCGGAGGCTCGTAAGGCGCATGACATCAACCACACCGATATCAGCTACGACTACGAAAAAATTGGATTACGTTTCAAACCGACACCCGGGGGCTTGTTGGCCGCGCTGAGTGACGCGTGTGGGCAAAATCCTAGCGCCTACACAATCGGGAAGCAGCGGCAGCTTGTCAAACTCGGTTATGAGAATGGCCGGTACGAGGCAGAAGCCATTATACAAATCGAAGGTCCGGAGCATTTCAGCAATATCCTACTCGGCCTTGCGCCGTTAAAACCGCGCCATCTCCAAGTGTTCGATAGCCGTTTTGGCATACGCCTTCCCTATCAAGGCACACTTTTTGACGACATCGAGTTGCTTTATCTTACGCCTCCCGCCCTGGGTTTCTGCGAGATTTCGATACGTGGCCTAGGCTTCGGACAAGCTGCACGGTTCGACGCTGAAATGTTTATCGGACCGCCGCTTTCAGAACTTCATGGACCGGAGCTTCTGATCCGCTCCGCAGAAATGATCATCCGTCTGACTCCAACGGGAGTGAAACTTGAAAGCATCGGCTCGATCGATGATATGCAGCAAACCTTGGAGAAATGGGCAGAGCTACTTCGCGCGCTCACGCTCATGTCATCTGGTCGCGCGACCTTGACGATTACCGGAAACCCAAAGATTCCCGCGATCACGTTGCATGTCGATCAACCGGTCACAGGGCCGTACATCGAAGAACTGCCGCTCATTTCCACATTCGCGGACGGGTGGTTGCGTCTTCTAACAAACGCTGGCATGCGCTCCACTGCTAGTTTGACGCTCGATGCTTTCTGGGAGGCGAATGAAGCACGGATGGCCGTGGACATCCTGCTAAACCCGCAGCCCGACGCGCGCTTTGAATTCCAAGCTATAGAAATTGAAGAGGCATTTCCCCCTGCAGAAGGGTTGTATTTCAACATCGCGTCATTTGCCGATACCAGCATCGCTTTCAGCGCGAAGGTGTTCTTTGTAAAGACCGAAGATCCTGACTGGCAATATCGATCCACCCGCTTCGAGGCCCTTGATGTTCGACCGAAGGTCGATGACTTGGAAGAATATGGGCTCGACCAAGCGAACGCCTCCGGTCTGAAATTGCTCATCGATCCAAGGAACATCACAACGGTGCCCCTGCGGAATGCAAACTAACCACCGAGCCCATGGACATGCGTGCATCACTGAAACAGCATTGGCCCGAGTGATTGCGGTGCGCGGTGCGGCGCAGCCGCACTTTGTTTATCTGTTGGCTAACCGCCGCGCCACTCGGGTGAAAATGCGGGTGTATGACGGCTTTGGGCTGGTCAGCCGCTCGCCGACTTAATCAAGGCATGTTTCTTGGCTTGGCATTCGCCACGGCTGCGAGATTGAACTATACGGAACCTGCCAGTATGGACCAACATTGCCCCGGTTGATCCTCGACCGAGTGATTGGCGATTACCCGATATAAGATGGTGTGGCTTGGTCATTGGAATGACCCATCCGCACAAGGATTGAAGGCTGTGATAGCGAATCCAACGGCCCATGACCTATGATTGCAGGCGCTGATGAAGGATTGACCCATCTGCCGAAAAAACGCTGACCCAAGCAACCTTCAAGGCTACGGCCGTCTGTGCTGGGCATCTACCTATCCATGTTGGGGCAGTCTTGCCCCAGCAGGGAGAGCAATTCTGCATCACCGCCAACAGCTCGTCGCCATATAGCACCCTATTGGGGTGTACGGGCACATTAGGCCACTACAGACTCGCCCTCAACAGCTGCTACAGCCTCCAGAATGGACATGGTTCCTTCAACTGACTGGATGCCTTTGACTTCGTTGACCATCATCTCCCCTTATGCCATCACAATTTTTTCGTCCAACTGCCGCGCGATGTCTTCGCATCAAGCAGGCAAAGACACTAGTGACTCGATATGTGTCACTCCGCTTCCATTCGCCGATATAACAAACCCTCTGAGGGAAACTGGGGTGACAACCGTCTGTACCTGGGTTGAGCTGACTTGCCTGCCTTCGATATGCACCAGAAGCGCGCCCGAGTTTAAGCCTGAAGCCCGTTTGTAGAGTTCGCGTAGCGTGTCAACTCGTCTTTCAACATGATTGACCTCTTTGGAGTATGGGAGCGACGTAAAAATCAGAATCTTGTAGTCACTCTGTATCAGGAGAAGCTTAAGAAAATCCTCCACGACGTTTTTCATAACCCCGTATGCGGACGAAGCGCCGCTGCCACCTAGTTCAGACTCAACTGCGATAAACGCCCTGATCGATTCGGGCACCAGGTCAAGGGTACGACGAACAAGCACGTCCTTGGGATTAAAGTTCAACACCAGCAGGTCAGCTAGGTACTCGCTGCTTTCAGCATCCGACGACATCACGATATGGTCGGCGCCAAATTTACCCCGAAAGAAGCCTTTGATCGCCCGCGTAGTCTCCTGCGTGCCGATTGGCTGATGAGCGAGCAAATATCTGCGCAACTCCAAAAATAGGGACTGATAACTGAGTGAAGTCTGCATCTAACCCTTCTGATGAATGAATGGAAGCTGTCCATTATCAGCGCGCAAGGCCGATCAAAAACTCATCGACTCTCTGGAACAAGAAACCATTCGGATCCTCCCCCTTGTCCTTACCGATCAGCAGCGATCGCAGCTCTGCCACCTTGATGGAAATGATCAGCTTCCCATGCTCTCTCATCGCACCGTCCATGACCTTTCGAGCTGACTCGTTGTGGCCGTTCTGGGAAATGATGATAGCGACATTTCGGAGCGCCATTGGGTAGAGGTATCGTTCAGTAGTGATGACCTCGGCCTGGCCAAACGGCTCGCGGTAGTTTTTAAATTCAAAGACAACGTAGCGGCTCTTGATGTCATTAAGTAACAGGCTCCAGATCTCGCTTTTAGCCAATATCCTGCACACCAGATCTCTTCGATGCAGTTCATCTGTCGTCGAGCTTTGTGGGTGCCATCCGGCGAGGTCGAATTCAAACAGGAATCTCAGCGCTTTAATGCATGCGTCCTCGAATCGATACGCATCCTCGCGACCAGGGTTTATGTCCGTGAACACCTCTGCGATTCGAGCCCCTTCCTCGACTTCCTGCTCCTCAACGTCTGGCAAAACATACTCACCATCAACGAAGCTGTTTGCCTGCGCGATGTCCAATTCAAGGCAGGTGGCCAAGCGCTGAAAAAGATCGGGGATGGCTCGTGCTTGAGTGAAGATGTCTCTGAGCCCCCACACCCGAATCCTCGGAAAGCGTCGCTTGAGCTGATCGCTGATGATCTCATTTGGGCAGCTAAGAACAAGGATTCCAACCGTTGCGGACGTAACGTCGACGGTACTATTGACGCTAACGAAGGCCCTTTCGAGCATGTCGATACGGGGCCGCGACTTGAGCCTGTAGTGTTTGATTTCCAAAATGTCATAGGTGCAATCAGGCCTCCTGATTACATAGTCAACCACACGGTCATGGCCCAATTCGCCAGGTACTTCAATATCTTTGAGCACCTGCGATCCTGTAGCCGCCAGCAACTCGACGATCAGTTGTTCAAATGTCTGGGCTGGGCTGGAAAACGCCGATATATCCATATGAGGTAACGCTTTTCCTTAGGCTTCGTCGCATCGTGGCGGGCTAATTCGAACTTGCTCAAAACGCATAACGCGTTGCAGCGATGGCGGATGGGAGAGTGAATTGTACAGATGATATCAGTTTGAAACGAAGGTCTGAGGGTAGGCTGCCAGCACCTCAAGCATGTGTCAGTGTCCAACGGATTTTCTGCCACTCCAGCATCGCCCAAGAAGCTGCTCAGTGCCTGGCGCAACTCGGCAACCATCTGGTCGTGGGTGATCCGACAGATTTGAAACCAATGTAGGCCCAATCATTCGTAAAGAGGAAACCGAACGGGTTGGGCAGTGGGTAGATGCGGCCGTATACGCAGGGGCGACATCGTCAGCGGAGGTCAGGCACTCGGCAACAACTGCTAACAGCCGACTGAGCTGCTCAACCCGCCTATTGAGTTAGACGTGATGCAGAAGGAGGTTTTTGGACCCTTAATTGCTGTCTATGCCTTCGAGCAATTGGATGAGGCCATTGAATTGGCCAACGCCCTGCCCTTTGCATTCCAAGCCGTAGTGTTTATACAAAGTCTGGACGCGGCCGTGCGCTGCTACCAACGCATCGATGCCACCGCGATTATAGTCAAGGAAAACATCTTGTCTGGGTTGATTAGATGCCATTTGCCGGCGCGCTTGTCTGGGCATGGCGTTGGCGGCATCCCTCACACATGAAGGAAATGCAGACCGAGAAAATGATGGTCTGGCGCTCGAAAGTGCTGGAGTGATCGATCAAGTAGCCTACTAGGCTCCTGCACCCCTCGGCCCCGACAGGTCGAGGGATGTCACTCCAGAACAAAACTGGCGTTTCAGCGAGCAGGCACACATCTGCCCAATCTCCAGATGGTGTTAATGATTCTGCACACTCGCCGTCCTCATTTGTATCAGGACGGGCATCCACAAGTGAGGAGGAAGCGGCAATCTATGGTGCCGGCAGGCCATGACTAGCACTGGCCAATGCCCCAGATTGATGGCTGACAAGCTTGCAAACACGTCACATTTCTTGCACTCGGCTTGGAGCATTTCCATGGCCTGCTCGCCATCAGGGGTGAACGGAATTTCGGTGAGCGCCCAACCATGTGTAGATGGCCCGATGTAAAGCATGGATTCAGAGTCTTGCCCAGGAACCCATGTTTGCAGGTTGCAATGAACGAGCTCACTCTTCACGAATGCCGTCACCACCTGCGTAAATTCCGAAGTGCCAGACGCTGAACCCCAAACGCACAGCAAGGGAAGTAACGTACTACCTTGGGTGTGCCGTTTCCTGTATTCCTGTGTTTGCTCTTTGGGATGTTCGATCAGCTCCCAGTACGCACCATAAATGGTGGGGTACCGACCGTGATAGCGATAGGTGAAGACGAAATTGTCCATGAGAAAATCGCAATAGTCGAGTGCGACCGACTGCCACTCCTCAAACATTGAAAGGAAGACGAGCGCGACACTGATGTCAATAGACTGAGCATCTGCAATAGGACTGAGCAGAGAGGGATTGTTGCTTATAAGGTCGCTGATCTGTGATGCCAGCTTGCGGGCATCGTCGTGGCCCCGACGGCCAACGACATCAGGGGTGTTTTCGCCGCCTCCTTCTTTCCAGAGCATCCAAAGGCCGCGTTGAGCCAGGCGCCCCAACATTTCGAATAGCTTGAGATTGACGTCTACGGGTGTGCTAGTGCTCACCGCCGTAGAAATAGCGTGCCTAACCCCTACGTAAGGAAGCACCTTTTTACCGTAGAGCTCGTCCCAGATGAAGAAATGTAGTTCGACCAACGCTTCGAATGTAGTGCCAAGGTCTTTCGCGCCTTTCTCGTTTTGTCCAATGTGAGCCCTAATGGCATGCCATGCATGCAGGATTGCAAGCTCGCTGGCTCGGTAAGGCGCTTCGAGATTGTCCGCATCCCTAGCCCAGACGAATAGCACCCACAGACAGATGTAAATACGTCGCAGGTTTGAGAGCTTGGTTTCAGCAGACAAACTGTCGGCCCCAAGCATGCCTCTGATCAGACTTGAGAAGTGCTGGAAAGCAATATCAGGCTCATCCAGCATCGCAATAGACTTCTGAAAGCTTCCACGCAGTTCCTTGCTTACGAGCTGCTGACCTAAAATGCCTTCCATGAGCAGGCCCGCGATGTAGTCACCGTTCCATTCCTGAAACGAAATGCGCTCTGTCGTTTTCATTGCAGTGAACTGAGCGACGTTGACGCGTAGAGCCTCATGGATTTCTCCACCGAAGCACATACAGATAACGATTTTCAGAGACTTGAACTGATCAGGGATTGAGGTGTTGCAGTAAACCTCGATGATCTCTTCAATTGATGGCTTGAGGCTCTGCTCACCGGAGTTCCACTCAGCCCGGGTCAGATCGCCCTTCTTGATTGAAAATAAAAAAACCTTGGCTTCCCCCTGGTCTTGACCGATGGCCATGACATCGACGCCGTATTGTCGAGAGCCTATTGTTGGCCGAGAGATCACATTGAATCCGAGCTCGCTCAGAAGATCTGGAAGCACTACGTCCAGTTCCTTTCGCTCTCTTAGCGATTCGAGATACTGCCTGAATACCAGCTTCACCGAGTACGCTCCTCGTAACGGTACGCCATTAGTCGCTGTCGCAGCCCCTGCGGGTCGAGAAAGTCTTCTCTCGCCAGCCTGTACTGATAAGACACACTGGTCATGGGGTGTTCTGCACGGGCTAGATTTCCCAGCGCTTGCGTTGAGGTAGCGCTGAGTTCTCTCTGTTGGTGCCAGGTCACCATCCCGTTACCGTAAAGCACGAGGCGCTGTATTCCACCGAGGTCAGCCATGAGCGAATCCTTCCAGGAATCGCGCATTGCACGCGCTGTAACCTCTGCCTGACGCTCTGATTCCAATTGAACTTCGCGCTCCGAAGGTTTGAGCTCAGGTAGCATCTTTATGTTCTGTAGACCGTCGAGATACCCCTTCAATTGGCTAACCGCTGCCTGTGCTGTCCAGTTCGCTGGATCGGACGGGTCTGCTGCGATCGCATCAAAATGACTTTCTGCGAGACTTGGATAGTTCAAAAATACTGGGTCGAAAATCAGTGCGACCAGATCAATGCTCCGCTGCCCGGCAGTAGAGCGTGCCAGTGACGCCAGAAAGCTTGCCAAGGTGCCGGGCTGATAGAAGAAAGTGGCCACCGCCTTGCGTGCGATGAATCCTGTTTCCCAATCATCGAGAACGACTGGGCTAAAATCAGTGGAGAAGAGATGATCCACGCCCACTTCAAACAGACTCTCTTTGAGCTCGCGGCAAAGTCGGAAATCTCCTCTGCGCAACCATGAGATAACCCACTGGTCTAGCACTTCCTGCGGAGCTTTCCTTAGTGACTGAACCAACATTTGAAAATGCCCTAATTTCGGAGACTCTGCTGGCCTGAGTACCAAGGCCTCAATTATCGAACGTGCTCTTTCTCCCCCGCAATGTTTCAAGCTATTGCTCAACGCAACGTCCAACGCCCCGATCGTTTCAGGCTTAAGAGGCGCTTCCAGGAGGCGGGCATAAAGATGGTCAACGATGGGTAGGCCTTGTGCTGGCAAGCTGTAAGCCAGCGCATAGGCTACGGTGTGGGCGATCTGAGCAGAGGCAGGAACGCAGGCCGATTTGATTAGTTGCTCGATCTCTGACTGAGGCGCCTCGTTGCCGACGGGCAACCACGATAAGCCAGTTTTTAAAATCGCCGAGCGTAAGGCCTCATCATCAGTCCCCTGTAACGTTTCAATCATGGTGCCAACAACGACAGTCCAAAGCTCCCCATTTTTGAACGAGCAACTGCAGAGCGCCTTTATTGCCGCCATCCGCTGCGTTTCGTTATCGCCCTTCAGGTGCCCCAGCGCACATTTGGTGAATCGAGCTTCGTCAACTGCCAGCCCGCAACGAATCGCAATGGCAAGCGTCTGGTATCTGTCTGCTGCTCTTGGATGCTGGTGAGTTAGATCAAGCAGTTTAACAGGCCTGGATGGTGCTGAACGGCACCACTCTGTCAGAGCGGTGGATGTCGCGTAAGAATTCAGTTCATCGCCGTAAATCGTATCAAAAGCTCTCAGGATGTGTAGAGCTGGGACGTTGAGCTTACCCAGAATCCGCTCAAAAATTTGTATTCCATGGACGCGGCTGTAACCCGAGTAATTTTGCACGAGAGCTTCATCAAGAGGTGCGAGCAAGTCGACCCTGCCATCGTTATGCATCTGCGCCAGCAACTGGGCAAACGTTTCTTGCTCATTAAAATCGCAGCGAAAGCGGTCAGAGAAGATTACGTCTGGCAGCGTTTCAGTCTGGCTCAATCTGGCGATTTCATCGATTGTCGGTAAAGCCATCCCGGCACTCCCTGGCGTTGTAAGTCCTGGCGTATGAGTGTGCACTCGCGACACATATTAATCGAATGATGGCTTTCTGGTTGCTCTTTACAAAATGCTTTTAGCAACGATGGCACGCGCCCTCTGTGGGGCACACAACAGTGGCTGCCGGTTGTTTTGCGCCATCTCCGATTCGCATACGAATCGGAGATGGTACGTGCGAAATGCGACTGCTGGCGAACAACCAGCGGTCCGGAGCGACCGGCCTCATGGTAAATAAAAACCAGGGGAGTCCGAATCTGACTGCCAGTTGACCGAAATAGTCTTTAGCATTGCATCACTGGCGTGCAAACGTGCGAAAGTGGTGTCCCATAGATCGTTCAATGCGATTGTTGATTTCCACGGCCGTCCGGCCCCCTCCAGGCAGGCAGCGGCGCGATGCTGATTGGCGCCGAGTCAGCCTTCACCTGATCGCCGGATGTCGGCCCCAAGCTATTCTCCTGAGCGAAAATGGCATAATATGCCACCAATCAAAAGTACCTGTTTGCATGGAACTGGAGCTAGTTATGGCAACGAGAAACGTGGTGCTTACCCCTCACCAGGAACAGGTTATCCATGACCTGGTTCAGTCCGGTCGTTATCAGAATGCCAGCGAAGTGATGCGAGAAGGTTTACGTTTATTGGAGCAGCGCGTCGCCGAAGACACCGCCAAAATTGAGGCACTGCGTCAGGCAACTTCGATCGGCATCATGGATATTCAGCGTGGGCGCTTTACTCAGGTGAACGAAGGAGATCTGGAGCAGTACCTCGAGGGCTTGAGCCTGGAGGCCACCCTCCCCGCGAGAGAGAAACACTGAGCATGCCGCAGTATCGGATTTCCAACGCGGCGCGCGCCGACATTGTCGACATCCTCAGGCTCTCCCAGACGCAGTTCGGCGATCAAGCACGCCAGCGCTACCAGACGCTGATCCTCGCGGCGCTGCAAGTGCTTGCCGACACGCCTTATCGCATTGGCAGCCATAACCGCGATGAGCTTGCACCGGGCCTTCGCAGCTTTCACCTCATCTATTCACGCCAGCAGGCCAAACAAACCCATGGAATGGTCAAAAGCCCACGCCATATAGTGTTCTATCGTGTGGCAAATGACGACATGATCGAGGTCGTCAGACTCCTTCATGACGCCATGGACGTGCAGTTGCACTTGCCTGATGACTGATCAGCGATCCAAGACACAGACATGACTGGCCAGGAACAACGAAGGTGAGACGCTCCCTCTAGCCCCCCACTCTGCCAGCCAACTTATTTCAGGACAGGTGCTGAAAGATAGCCCGGGCAACTTCAATAAGGATATCGACTCATCGAACCACCAAGCATTTGCCGGATTCGGATTGGTCATCCGGTATACGGGGGGGCACTGAATGCCAGCTATGGCCACCGAGGTCCGCGTCAGAAATCGCAAATCGCGATCGCTTGCACACTCAGCGCAATTGGGGGCATAACTGGGGGCATAATTCGAGTTTTTCAAGCTGAAACTACTGTTCTAGAGCCTAGTCAAAATGTTTTTCGGGGACCCCGAGAGTTTGTAAAAAAACTCTACCAGGCTCTATAAACGGATATAAAACATTATGAACCCGACAAGCACGCTGCGACGTGGTCAACCACATCGCCCCGCTCAAGGCCAAGACCGCCAACTTCGAGGCACAGTTGCTCAATGAAGAGCGCACCTTCGAGTATGTCGCCAAGCAATGGCTAGCATTTAAGTCTGCCGAACGGGTGACCAAATCCATTACAGGGTCTAGTGGTGCGCTGAGTAACCTTATCTTGCCTGCTATCGGCAATAAACTGCATCGACACCTTGAACTCGACATTTAATACCTGGCGCAGCAGCCCAAAACCCCTCCGGCCTGCGACCACATACGCTTTGGGCCAAAACTCGTCGATAGGCCCCCTGCATCACGCGGCTAGGCCGGGAAACATCTGACTAGCCAGTGCCCACGCAGCTGCTCCGGATCTGTCGACGTGCGCCCTGACTGATAAATTGAATCCCACGCAAGGGAGCAAGTTGGAAATACCAGTCAACTCGCCAGGCGTGGCCATTTTGCAGCAATGCAAACTAAGGCCAAGTACGTGCCACGATCGCGGTCATTCCACATAACGCAGCCAAAGATGGGTCCGACCGGAGATCGCCTGGGCGACTGCGAGGTGGCGTGCTTGCAGGTATTCATCGCTAGTGTTGTAGAGCGCACAAATGTCTTTGGCAACCAGATTAGCCAGGGCCAGGTCAGGCGGCTCAGCACGAATGAAGCCGATGTAAGAGGCACCTACTCCCATCAGTTCATAACCATGCGCCAGTAAAAAATGATGCGCCACCGCAAAGTTCTTTGCAGGATCAAGATCTGAAGTGAAATAGCCGTTCGGAAAAGCCGCCAGTGCCTCGCACGACTGCTGAACGGGTACCAAGAGCGCTGAAAGGGGCTGATCTAGAAGAGAGACAGGGTCGTTCTGGTAAGCGATCCACTCCTGTAGGGCCTGCTCATCAAGCGTCAAGCCATGGGCGCAAGCATCTTCGAAAGAGGTGAATGCAACCAGGTTCATGAAATTGCGAAAGCACATTGCAAATTCCGCTTTCGTTGTCGGATAGCCAATGTATTCACCATTCTCAAAGCATTCCGGCGGTAACGCCGCGATGTCCTGCTCCGATGCATCGTCCATTCCTGAATTGTTGCGCGCATGCCCCGAGGTGTAGCGGGCTTGGTGCAAGTCATCGAGCGAGAACAGAGGTTTAAAGCCTGGGTGCAACTCAGCAATCCTACGATGGGCTTCAGCCAGATCGTCAAAGCGGGTAATCCCGCTTACGCCGTACTCATCGCATGTACCTACAGACGGGTTCTCACGCATGCCATTACCGCGAAATTCGATATCCATAAACAGTGGTCTGCTCCGTCTTGTTACTGAAATAAGTGGGTAATCCCAAGGACCTCTCTGCCTGCCCAATACTCCTTTTACTATTGATGAGAGTCCGCCTCCTCAGCGGGATAAAACTCGCCAGCCTTCCCACTCTTTTTCAGCCGTTCGCGCACCATTATCTCAACCCGGGCCACTGCGGCTTGATCATCAGGATTGACCAACTGCACGCACAGGCGTCGGACATTCTGATCGTGGGTGCCCTCGCTCATCATCTCGTGAGTGAAGACCTGCTCGCCACGCCATAGGCACAGTTGGGCATGAGTTGCGCCGAGCCATATCTCGTTGATTGATCCAAGGTCGGTAGTATCCAATTGATCCACGGTGATGGTCTTATCCATGGCGCTATACCTTACCAAATGAGTAGGTATAGATAGACTGACAGGCATTGACGGTCGTTCCAAACATCGGCAGGTCAACGGCGCCAACGGTGGTTAAGCACGCGGCGGACCTAGCTCTCAATAGTTACGTATTGCGCAAGAAACGCTCAAGCACATTTTTTGTGATCATCACCGTGTAAATGTCCGCCTGCCTGAGCCCATGCACCCATTCGCACGTGGCGGCGGTAAACACCTCGCCTCGACCTTTGTGGAAGTGCACCACCATGCCGGCCCCGCGGCTATGCAAATCGATGCTGGCGTCGCTGAGGTCGGGCGCCAGGATGGAAGCACGAAACCGTGCATCGCCATCGCCGAGCATGAATGAATAGGCATCCTCGGACCGACCATGCTCGGCATTGGTCGCCCAGCCCATGGCGAGAATTTGCAATCCGCAGGGCGCCCCGTCTGTGTAGAGCGGTTCCGGGAGGCCGTCGACGAAGGTGTATTCCAGGCCATCCACCTCATAGCCGAAGATGTTGGCTTCGTCCGCGAACATATCCGCGTAACCCAGGCCCGTCCCCAGGAACGCCCAGTGCTTGGGCCTGAAGACTGTGTAGCCGCGCGGGCTGCGCGGCGCCATGCCTCCAAAGCTGGCGTAAATCCCTCGCAGAGCATTCACCCCGAACGTCGTTGCCCCGGGGTGATTCACCCTCGGATCTTCCCATGCCCCCGTTAGCCGATGAGGCTCGGTAGCGGCCACAGGATCGAGCGCACCGGCGTCGTACTTGTAGGCCACCTGCCGCCGGCCTTCATCCTCCAGGCGAATCTGCCACATGAAATTGCCGGCGAAGCGCGCGACCTTGCCGCCCTCCTCGACAAAGGCGTCGACATGGTCGCGCATTTCCCGCGTCCAGTACTCGTCGTGCCCGATGAAGACGGCGCAGGCGTAGCCCTCAAGCGCGTGGGGGTCGTGATGCAAATCGTCCTGGGTCACGATATGCACCGTATACCCTTGCTGCTCGGCCCAGACTACAAAAGGTCTCTCGAAGGAAGCCCACCCCGCCAGCGCGTAGTACTTGGCGTAGCCGTTAAGGGAGGCCCATTCGATGAACTCATAGCGCGCCGGCCCTGGCGTGCGGGGCCGGCTCGCGTTGACGCAACGTGGCGCATCGGTCGGCAGCCACACCTGCCCTCGCGCCCAGGGGCGCTGTGCCGACAGCAACGGTGAGCGGCCACGTGGCGTGCCGGGATGAACGCCAAAGTAATGATTGGCTCCGCCCCAGTCGTTATAAGCAGCCCACGTCGAGGTGGCCGCAACGAGCACCAAGGCATCGGCACGCTTGCGCAGCGCCTTGACGATAAACAGATGATGCCCGAGGACGCTGTCGTCGCCGTCCCGCACTTCCACTATGTAGCCACCCTGCTCGGCATCCGCCGGAATTGACCATTGCATGAAGACAGGCCATTGGCAGCCATGCTCATAGGCACGTTCGGGTATGGGGTGGAATCGAGCGTCAAGGCTGTCGGTGGTATGCAGCGTGCGGGCGATGGCGCCATCACGATAGATCCGCAGCCGCACGTGCGGGCGGTTCGACGACAGATACAGGCAAACCGAATCACCCGGGCTATAGGCGCGGCGGTCCGAATAGCA
The DNA here is from genome assembly GCF_052112325.1 of Pseudomonas sp. Yb2C2. Classification (NCBI taxonomy): domain Bacteria; kingdom Pseudomonadati; phylum Pseudomonadota; class Gammaproteobacteria; order Pseudomonadales; family Pseudomonadaceae; genus Pseudomonas; species Pseudomonas sp. Yb2C2. Next base: position 63,890 of record NZ_JAVAJK010000020.1, read on the forward strand.
CCAGGCGGCCGCCGGGCCCGACTCGCAAGGGACTTCGACCCAGGTCTCGCGTGCGGCCTGACGTGGGCCCGAAGTCTGGCTGACGGTCACGTTGGCGCCCGGGCGTTCGCCTCGCGCAGCGGCGTTTTTGAGGTCTGTGGAATTCATTGAGTCGTACTCCTTTGATCGGCTGATTCTGCAGCTCGACCAGCCAATGTATTTACGCTGACTCGAGCGCCAGGCGCCTTGATGTGCGCAAGGTCGATGCCCGCTGTTTCGTCGATAAGAAACCCTGCCAGGACGGTGACAACGCCCAACCCGATCACATAGCTGACGTACAGATAGCCAAGGTCGGCGCCGCTGAGATAGTTGTGTAGATAAGGGGCGGTGCCGCCAAAGATCGCCACTGAAACCGACGAGACCAAACCGACGCCCTGGGCCCGTGCCTGGGTCGGCACCTGCTCGGACAGCACAGCAGGGAAAATCGCCGCGATCAGCGACCAGGCGCCCAGCCCCAGCACCTGGGCCAGGAACAGCGTCCAGGGTTCAGTGGTCACCATTATCGAAAGGGGATAGGTCAGCACGATCACGCCCAGGCCCCAGGCAATAACCATGGGCCGGCGCCCTACCCGATCGGACACCATCCCGCAGACCGGCAACCAGCACACACAGAGGAGCTGCGCGAGCAGACTGGCCACATAGGCACCCGTGGCGTCCATGCCCCGGGCAATCGCCGTCGAAGCGCCAAACGTGACCCACGCGTAGTAAGTGACATTGGCGGCCGCAGCAAGCATGACGATGTTGCGCGCCACCCGTAGCATCTCCCCCCTGGACAGCTTGCGCGGCGGCCGCGCTTGCCCTTGCTGCTCTACGAACACATGAGATTCCTGCGCACCGCGGCGCAAAAACAGTGCGTAAATACCGAGCACTCCACCAATGGCGAAGCCAATCCTCCAGCCGTAGTCACCCATGGCCTGGGCACCCAGCAGCCAGGTCAGCGTCGCCGCCACGGCCGTTGCCGCCATCACCCCGAGCGTCACCCCCACATACACGGAACTGGACCATAAGCCACGGTGCTTGCTTGGGGCGATCTCGGCGACATAGGTGTAGGACACCCCTGTCTCGCCACCATGGGCGAGCCCCTGCATCAGCCGGAAAAACAGCAGCGCACCCGACGCATACAGGCCAATGCTCTGGTAGTCAGGGATAAGCGCGATGCCCAGGCTGCTGATCGCAAGCAGCAGCATGGTGAGCACCATGATGGCCCGGCGCCCCAGTCGGTCGCTCAGCCGGCCAAACAACCAGCCGCCGACAGGGCGTGCGACAAAGCCAACCGCAAACACCGCAAGGGTCGCGAGCATCGCCGAGCGCGCATCGGTCTTGTCGAACAGGTTGCTTGCCAGGTACACCGAAAAGGTGGCGTACAGGGTCCAGTCGAACCATTCGAGCGCATTGCCGATACCGGCTGCGCGCAACGATTTGAGGCGTCCTTGGTGAGACGTCGTATTGTTCATGGGGTATCTCCTGGTGACGAACGGGATCGAAGCGGTTTGGCAAACCGGATCAAAGGTGCAACGCGGGCTTGGGCTGACGTACGCCCTGGGCAGAAGGGACGCGGACACGCAGCGCAATCAGCAACGCGGCCAGCAGCATCAGTACGGCCGCCGCTACGAATACGCCTGCGCTGCCACCGACGCTGAACACTGCACCGCCAGCGGCAGCGCCCGTGGCGATGGCCGACTGCACAGAGGCCACGACCATCCCTCCGGCACTTTCCGCCTGGTCAGGTACCGCGCTGGCGACCCAGTTCGACCACGCCACCGGCACACCACCAAAGGCCAAGCCCCAGACCGCCAGCAGTAGCGCCTGCCCCGGCACCGAGGCCGGCAACAGCACCAACGCCAGGGCTGCAACGCCGACCAGCGCCGGCATCAACACCAGCGTGGCCAGCGGGTGGCGCTCCAGCAGCCTGCCGGCCAACAGCGTGCCGGCGAAGTTCGCCACGCCAAAACCCAGCAACATCAACGACAGCCCCTGCGGGCCGATGCCAGTCGTCCCTTCAAGGAATGGCCGAACATAAGTGAACATCGCAAAGTGGCCGCTGTGCACCAGCACACAACCGAACATCCCCATGGCGATGCCCGGGCGCTGCAACACCTCGAGCACAGTGCGCAGACGTGCCGGCCGGCGCGGCGCCAGGCGCGGCAGCGTGAACGACTGGAAAGCCAGGGTCACCATGCCTACCGCCGCTGCGGCAAAGAACGCGCTGCGCCAGCCGTACAGCCCGCCAAGATAGCTGCCCAGCGGTACTGCAACGACCGTCCCGACGGCAATGCCACTGAAAATGATCGACAGCGCCCGGGGCAACAACGCACTCGGCACCAAGCGCATCGCCACCGCCGCCGCCATGCTCCAGAACCCGCCAAGGGCAATGCCCAGCAAGATGCGCATCACCAACAGCACAGCGAAGCTGGAGGAAACGGCGACCAACAGATTGGAGGCGACCATCAACGTGGAAAAACCCAGCAGCACCCAGCGTCGGTCGATGCCGCGGGTCAGGCCTGGCACCAGCAAGCCAGCGAACAGCGCAACCACCGCTGTCACCGTCACCGCCTGGCCAGCCAACGCTTCGGACACCCCCAGATCGTTAGCCATCAGCGTCAACAAACTGGCCGGAAGGTACTCAGCGGTCAGTAATCCGAATACGCCCATTGCCAACGAAAATACTGCCATCCACGCGGGCGTCGCAGGCTCTACGTCCGCACCGACGCCGGAATGGCGGTCGGATACGGTGTTACATACACAGTCAGTCATTGCACGGATCTCCCAATCTTCATGGCGAGCCGAAGTCTAGGCGCGGGAAGCTGGATGATCTATGATCAAAAATCTCTCCTTTTTGACTAAAACACCTGAATAATGCCAGCAGATCAATTTGCTCTTTCCTCGGACCTCATCAACGAGCTGTTGCGCGGCATGCGCCTGCGTGGCGTCGAATACCGGCGTATCCAGGCAGGTCCAACCTTTGGTTTGAGCTTCGCGGAAAAACCTGGGCACGCCTGGTTCCACTTCATTGCCGTGGGCAACGCAGTGCTGCGAATGGAGGACGGCAGCACCTACGCTTTATCTGCCGGCAACGCCGTGTTCATTTCCCACGGCGCGGCCCACCAACTGTTTTCCGATCCGGACGCACCTGTTCAAGACATCGACCGCCTGGACGGCGCGCCCTTAGGTGACACCGTCAGCGCGGTGGATACCGGAACCGATGCCAGCCCCACGCCGAGCACTATTTTGTTCAGTGGTTGCATGGAGTTCGAACTAGGCAGTATCCATGGCCTTGGCCGGCTGATGCCGGGACTGATGCTGATTGATGCCGGCGGCCAGCGTTACCCCGGACTGGTGCCGATCCTGACCACCATGGAGCGCGAGGTCAGCGCCGCGCGTATCGGCTTCGCCGGTATCCTCGCGCGGTTGGCCGACGTGGTGGCCGCCATGGTCGTTCGCGGGTGGGTGGAGTGCGCCTGCGGGAATGCCTCTGGCCTGGTCGCCGCCTTGCGCGATCCACGCTTGGCCGGTGCCCTGCTGGCGCTCCATCAACAACCGGGCCGCGACTGGACCGTTGCGCAGCTGGCCGAGCACTGCAATACCTCGCGTTCGGCCTTCGCGGACCGCTTTCAAGTGACGATTGGCATGACCCCGCTGCGCTACGTCACCGAACTGCGAATGCGGCTGGCAAGCCAGTGGCTGACGCTCGAAAGGCTGCCGATTGAAGAGGTGGCGCAGCGCTTGGGCTATACCTCCCAGGCCGCTTTCAGCCGCGCATTCAAGCGCATTACGGGCAAGACACCGGGTTTGAGTCGCAAGGTGAGGCCGCACGCTGTTACGTGAGGCCGAGCGCAGGTAGCCGATGATCCGAGCCTTTGACTCATTTACCCCCCGTTACGTCGAGGAATGTACCGGTAACGAAGGATGCCTCCGCGCTCGCCAGCCATAGAATCGCGCGCGCCACTTCCTCCGGCTGACCGCCCCGCCCCATGGGGATCGAGTCCTTGACACGATCCACCCGCCCCGGCTCACCGCCGCTGGCGTGCATGTCGGTATAGATATGTCCGGGGCGAATACAGTTAACGCGTATGCCTTCCCGGGCCACCTCCTTGGCAAACCCGATGGTGAAAGTCTCCAGCGCGCCCTTTGACGCCGCATAGTCGACGTACTCATTGGGGCTGCCGAGGCGTGCCGACGCCGAAGAGACATTGATCACCACCCCGCCTGGGCCGTTGTAGCGGTAAGACATGCGCTTAACCGCCTGCTGGGCACAGAGTATCGGCCCGATGGCATTGACCGCAAAGATGCGCTGCATCCGCTCGAAGCCAAGGGCCTCAAGGCGTGACTGAGGTGCGAGCATCCCGGCATTATTGACCAGTACGTCGATGCGTCCGAACGTGCGGTCGATGGCCGCGAACATATCGGCCACCTGTTGCGGGTCCGCACTGTCGGCCCGCATCGCCAACGCCCGGCGCCCCAATGCCTCTACATCCGCCACCACCGCCAGCGCTGCGGACTGGTTGGCAACGTAGCTGATCGCGACGTCATAACCTCTTTCGGCGGCCAGCCGGGCGGTTGCCGCCCCCACTCCACGACTTCCACCCGTGATTAGAATCAGCGGTGCCTGCGAGACATTGACCATTAAACATTGCTCCTGAGCCGTTGGCTGTATCAGCCGATGATGAGGGTGCCGCTGGCGATCACTACGCATGCCAGTATCCGGCGTGCGGTAAGCGTCTCGCCGAGGAACACATAGCCGATCAACGCCGCAAACAGCACGCTGGTTTCGCGCAATGCGGATACCGCGCCCAGTGGCGCTTCGTTCATGGCGTAAATGACCATTCCATAGGCGAGCAAAGAGACCAGCCCGCCGACCAACGCGGTCACTGTTCCAGGCCGGACGCGGAACAAGCTGCGGGTGTCGCGCAGGCCGATGTAGACCACCGGCATCAGCACGCCCCACAGCGCGCACATCCACACCGTGTAGGCAAGCGGCGCACCGGAGAGCCTGGCGCCGATGCCGTCGACCACGCTGTAGGCCGCGATAAAGCCGCCCGTTCCCAGCGCATAGGGCAGGCTGGGAACCGACAGACTGCGCCCTCTGAAGGCCAGCGAAATAATCCCGCCGGACACCAGCGCAATACCGAGCAACTCGCCAGGCGTGATGCTTTCCCCGGCAAACACGGCGGCACCCAAGGTGATCAGCACCGGCGACGATCCACGTGAAATCGGATAGATCTGCCCCAGGTCGCCGACGCGGTAGCTGCGCACCAGAAACAGGTTGTAGCCCACATGCAGCAACCCCGACAGCACCGCGTAGCCCCAGCTTTCAATCGCGGGGGGCACCATGAACGCTGCGGCGACGACACTGGCGATGGCGATGGCAATGCACATCACCGTCATGGACCACAGCCGGTCGGCGCCGGTACGCAGCAGCGCATTCCAGCTGGCATGCAGCAGCGCGGCGAAAAGCACGAGGAGGATGAGATGAGTAGGCATGCCCCACTGTAGGCAATCCGGCGCCGGGGCTAAAGCGAAGTCTCCTCAGCGCAGCATGAGCGGAAACTCATGACTCACTCATCCGGTCGCTGGACTTTCAGTGCCTCGCTGACCAGCCATTGGCGAAAGCTGGCGATGTGCGGCTGGGATTCGATGCCCTTGGGGCAGACGAAGTAGTAAGCAAGCGGCGATGGAAGCGGTACGTCGAACAGCCGCACCAAACGGCCATCGCTGATTTCGTTCTCCACATGCCCGCTGCGCACCAATGCAACGCCCTGGCCGAGCAAAGCCGCCTCGACCGTCATGTTGGTATCGCCAAACCTGACGCTTTCCTGGAGCGGCAAATAGGCCAACCCGACGGCTTGAAACCACACCTCCCACTTTGGCACCAACTCGGCGCCATCCCGAGTCAGCAGCGGGAAATGCAACAAGTCTGCCGGGCTTTGCGGTGTGCCAACGCGCCGCAGCAGTTCGGGACTGGCCACGGGAAATACCTGCTCCCCAAACAGGAACTCCGAATACAGGCCTGGGTAATTGCCCTTGCCGAGCCTGATCGCAACCTCAGCCTGGCCGTGCGAGAAGTGGATGATTTTATCCGTGGTGTCCAGCGAGACCAGCAGCTCGGGGTGCTGGCGAGACAGACGCGGCAAGCGTGGCAGCAGCCATTTGAGCGCAAAGGAATAGGTGGTGCTGACGCTGAGCCGAACCCGACCCTTTTGCTCGCGCAGGTCACCCAAAGTCGCCTCCAGGCTGATGAAAAACTCCCGCACGATGGGCGCCAGCGCAGCCCCCGCTGCCGTGAGGCGTAACGCCTTGCCACGTTCAAACAGCGGCAGCCCCCAAAGCGCCTCAAGGTGCTTGAGCTGGTGGCTGACCGCGCTTTGAGTCACATGCAGTTCCTGTGCGGCTGCAGTAAACGTCGGGTGGCGGGTGGTAACTTCAAAGGCGCGCAAGGTCGCGGTAGGCGGCAGGTCTCTCATCGGGGCAGGATCCAGCGAGTTATAGGAAAAGCGCATGCATGAACGTTAGCTCATGCAGCAGCTTACTTCACTGTAACCATTTGAATCCTCGTCCTTGTTCAGTTTGCGCCTACAGAAGCAGCAGCTTTGGCGAATTGACCGACGAGAGGACACCGGCGCCCTCCCCTCGACCCCCCCTTGCTCAGGTAGGTCGCACTGCTTGAGCCTTGCTCGCGTTGCCTGGGCGGATTTTGAACCAGATGGCGTACATCGCCGGCAGGAACACCAACGTCATGATGGTGCCGACCAAAGTACCGCCGATCAGTGTGTAGGCCAGCGTGCCCCAAAAAACAGAATGGGTCAGCGGGATGAATGCCAGGATGGCCGCCATCGCCGTCAGCAGTACCGGGCGGGCCCTCTGTACCGTGGCTTCGATGACGGCGTGAAAGGGATCCAGGCCTTCCTGGGCGTTGTGATGGATCTGCCCGATCAGAATCAGCGTGTTGCGCATCAGGATGCCCGACAGCGCGATCAACCCAACCAGGGCGTTGATACCAAACGGCTGATGAAACATCAGCAGCGTCGGCACCACGCCAATAAGTCCCAGCGGTGCGGTGAAAAACACCATGATCATTGCCGAGATCGAACGCACCTGGACGATGATGATCAGCAGCGTCAGTGCAATCATGATCGGAACCAGCGGCACTATCGCCTGGCCTGCCTTGCCCGACTCCTCGATTGCACCCGCTTGCTCGATCCGATAGCCGGCGGGGAGCGTGTCGATAATCGGCTGCAGTTGCTTGACGATCACACCCGATACATCAGGTGGTTGAAGGCCTTCGTCAATATCGCCACGCACGGTGATCGTCGGTGTACGGTCACGGCGCCTGAGGATCGGATCCTCCATACGCACATCCACCTCTCCGACCTGGGACAGCGGGATCCGCTGGCCCGCGGTGCCCACCAATGTAAACCCTTCAATCCGCGCAGGGTCCAGACGTATATCGCCTGCGGCGCGCCCAACCACCTGCACTGAACGAATGTCTTCACGAACCGACGTGATCGGCACGCCCGTCAGCAGGAATTGCAACTGCTGGGCGACGGCGCTGGAGGTCAGTCCAACCGCCTGCAAGCGATCCTGATCCAGGCTGAAATGCAGAGTCGGCGCCAGAGGGCCCCAGTCGCTGTTGACGGTCCTCATCAACGGACTCGCTTGCATGACCGCTTGTACACGACCCGCAATCTCGCGCAGCTTCGTCGGGTCAGGCCCCATTACCCTGTAGGCGACGGGATAGGGTGAATACGGACCAAACACAATTTGAGTCGCCCTGACACGGGCCTCTGGGGCGAGCCCGGCAGCGACCGCCTCGCGAAAACGCAGCTTGAGGGTTTCACGTGCCTCCTGGCTGGACGTCAGCACCACGATCTTGGCGAATGACGGATCCGGCAGTTCTGGCGCCATCGCCAGGAAGAAACGCGGCGCGCCCTGCCCGATATAGGCCGTGACGATTTTTGCCTCTTCCTGCTTTTGCAGCCAGGCCTCGACCTTTTTCGCAGTGGCACTGGTCTGCTCGATGGAGGTTCCGTAGGGCATTTGCACCTCGACCATCACCTCGGGACGGTCTGACGTCGGGAAGAACTGCTTCTTCACCAGGCCCATGCCCAGGACGGCCACGACAAACAGCGTGATAACCGTGCCAGCCACCAGCCACTTGAGTTCGATGACCCGGGTCAGGACCCGGCGGAAGCGGTTGTAGCGCGGGGTATTGTAGATAGCCGCATGCCCACCCTCTATCTGCTTGATGTCTGGCAGCAACTTCACGCCCAGGTAAGGGGTGAAAGCCACTGCGACAACCCAGGAAGCGATCAGAGCAATGCCCACGATCCAGAACATGTTGCTGGTGTACTCGCCGGCAGTGGACTGGGCGAAACCGTTTGGCATGAAGCCAACCGCTGTTACCAGTGTGCCAGAGAGCATCGGCGCGGCCGTATGACTCCAGGCATACGCGGAGGCTTTGATGCGGTCGTAGCCCTCCTCCATTTTCACGACCATCATTTCGATCGCGATGATCGCGTCATCTACCAGCAACCCGAGCGCCAGGATCAATGAACCGAGGGTAATACGGTCAAAGTTCTTTCCGGTGGCCGCCATCACCACAAACACGATCGCCAGTGTCAATGGCACGGCAGCTGCGACCACGACGCCTACACGCCAGCCCATGCTGAGAAAGCACACAAGCATCACCACGAGCAGCGCGACAAAAAACTTGACCATGAACTCGCCAACGGCCGAGTCGATGTTGACGGCTTGATCGGTCACCTTGGTCAGCATCATGCCCAGTGGCATGCCTTCATTGATCTTGGTCGTCTCGGCGTCCAGCGCCTTGCCCAGGTCCAGGCCGTTCCAGCCTTCGCGCATGATGACCCCCAGCAGCAGGGCCTCTTCTCCATTACTGCGCACCAGAAAGGTTGCCGGGTCTTCATAGCCACGTTCGACAGTGGCCACGTCGGAGAGCTTGAGCGTGCGCCCCTGAACCACAATCGGCGTGTCACGAATCTTCTCCAGCTTGTCCAAGGCGCCGTCCAGGCGGAGGAAGACTTGCGGCCCATTTGTTTCAATCGAACCGGCGGGCGTGAGCACGTTCTGATTATTCAGCGCGGCAAAGATGTCCTGAGGCGCAATGCCCAGGGTGGCCAACCGATCATGGGAGAACGAAACAAATATTCGCTCGGCCTGCTCACCGATGATATTGACCTTCTTCACGCCCGGCACATGCAACAGTTGCTGGCGCAACGACTCAGCATCACGCACCAGCAGCCGCTGCGGCTCGCCTTTGGCTTTGAGGGCGAACAGCGCAAACGTCACGTCCGAATATTCGTCGTTGACCAAGGGCCCGATTACACCCGCCGGTAGCTTGGTGGCTTCGTCGTCGAGCTTTTTGCGTGCCTGATAAAACTCTTCCTGCACCTGTGAGGGTGGCGTGCGGTCCAACAACGACACCATGGTGAAAGCGAGACCGGGCCGCGTATAGGTTTCCGAGCGGTCGTACCATTTCAATTCCTGCAGGCGTTTTTCAAGTGGCTCTGCGACCTGGTCCTGCATTTCCTGCGCGGTAGCCCCCGGCCAGGCAGTAATGACCGTCAACTGCTTGACCGTAAACGGTGGATCCTCCGCACGCCCCAGCTGGAAGAACGCCAGGGTGCCCGCAACCGCGATCAGAAAGATCAGGAATACCGTAATGGATCGCTCACGAACGGCGATCGCAGAAATATTAAAGCGGCCTTCGCTCATGGATGACTCCCGGCAACATGGGCTTCATCCTGCCGGGGCACTCTCACGTCTTCTCCATCGCGCAGCAGATGGGCGCCTAACGCGACGATCTGCTCACCGACCTTGAGATCGCCTGCCACGCGTGCGGCATCGTCGCTCAATCCCAGCACCTGAACAGGACGCCAGCTCACCTTTGCCGGCGAGCCTGCGATCACCCACACACCGGTGCCATTGCCTGGGTCATAAAGGGCTGCGATGGGGACTTGCAGCACCTGCCCGTGCGCGGCGCCCTCTGCGATCCGCAGCGTGACCGTCGAGCCTATCGGGGCATTGGCCAGCGCGCCCTCAAGCACATACCGCGCCTCGAACGTGCGCGTCACTGGGTCGGCAGAATCAGAAAGCAGCCTGAGCTTCGCTGTAACAGCCCCTGCGGTACTGCCGTAAAGCGTCGCTTGCGCGGTGGATCCGGCTGCAGGACGCAACGTCTCGGGCAGATGCACGATGGCTTCGCGCTGGCCTGCGCGGGCCAGTCGAACCACGGGCTGCCCCGGGCTGACGACTTGCCCGGGCTCTGCGAGTGTTTCCACCACGACACCGTCGGAATCCGCAAATAACACCGCGTAGCCGGAAGCGTTACGGGCGACATCGGCCTGGGCTTGTGCGGCGCTGAGCTGCGCCTTTGCGCTATCCGCTGCGGCCTTGACCTGGTCGTAGGCCGATGCAGAAACAGCCCCTGCGGCGACGAGGTCGCGATATCGCGCCTCGTCATCGGCGGTCTGCCTGGCGCGGGCCCTGGCGGCGGTGACCGACTCTTGCTGTGCTCGCGCCTGCAACCCCAGGTCGATAGGGTCAAGGCGCATAAGCGGCTGACCGCGTTTAACGCTCTGGCCGGTATCGACCAGCCGCTCGAGGATCTTGCCGGAGACCCGAAAGCCAAGATCACCCTGCACGCGGGCCGCCACTACCCCCGTGAATGAACGTGACGTCTCTGAGGAACCCTCAACCGTTCCGGGCCTTACCAGAGGAGCCTGCGTGCGCGGATCGTCAATGTTGGATGAGTCACCACACGCCGTCAGGACGAGAGGCAGCAAGCAGGCTGCAAGGGGGATGGGTCGGAGCCGGAGCATAGGTTCCCTTATTGAATAGAAAGAACAGGGATCGTATATTCATACCGGTGACTATTATTGTCAATGGTCACAATCGAGATCTCAAATAACGCAGAGGGATGCGCTCCCCCGCAACGCAATCGCTCGTACCCCCCTTGAAACAAGACCCGACGAATGCAGGACTGCATATTCCAAAGGAGCACATGACGGAGATGAACGATATTTTTCAGTCATGCCTGAATTTAGCCCAGAGGCCTCAATTGACAGGGAGTGACCATACAGTACTATGGTCACCAACAATGTTCGATTCAAGGAATCTCAATGCACGCCCTCCGCCCCGCTGCTTTTTTGATCAGCGCCAGCTTGATGACAGGTTGTGCGGTCGGTCCGGACTATCGCCGTCCGGACACCCCGCTCCCGGACCGTTACCTGGGCCAGCCTTCTGTCGAGCAGAGACCAGGGGCGACGCCTGCCAGCCTCGTCATCTGGTGGGAGGGCTTCGGTGATCCACTGCTCGCCGACTTCGTCGCCAAGGCGCTTGAACAGAACCTTGATCTGGCACAGGCCCAGGCACGAGTCGCGCAGGCGCGGGCAGGACTAGGCGCCGCCAATGCCGCTTTATGGCCCTCGGGAAACATCAGCGGTCAGGCCGCCCGCGCCTACCAATCAGTCGAGACGCCACTCGGCCAGGTGCTGAACTCAACCCCCGGCTATGATCGCTATGGCAGTTCCTACGAGGCCGACCTCAATGCCAGCTGGGAAGTGGATGTCTTTGGCGGCCTGCGACGCGGACGCGAGGCGGCACTGGCCGAGTACCAAGCGTCCGAGGCTGGCGCCGCAGCCACGCGATTGGCCATCGCTGCACAGACTGCGGATATCTACATCACTGTCCGCGGACTGCAGGCTCGGCTGGACATCGCGAATCGACAAGTCAAAACCCAGCAGGGGCTGCTGGAGAAAGTCCAATTGCTCTACAGCAAGGGACTTGCCGCCAGCCATGAGGTTCGTCAGACCGAGGGGGCTTTAGCACAGGTCCAAGCCACCGTACCGGTCCTGCAGACCGGTCTGGATGCGGCCATGAACTCACTCGATGTCATGCTCGGCACGCCACCCGGTACTCATCGCACGCAACTTGCCATGGTCGCAAGCATTCCGGCAGCGCCGCAGTTAAAGGCCATGGGAACGCCAGCCGACTTACTGCGCCGCAGGCCTGACCTCATAGTGGCCGAGCGCCGCCTTGCCGCCTCAAACGCACGCATCGGAGAGGCGATTGCCGAGTACTACCCGAAGTTCTCTCTGAGCGCATTACTGGGGAGTGCAACGGCTGTATCGGCAGGCAATCTTTTTTCCGGCGGCGCCAGTCAATCGTCGGGCGTACTGGGACTGCGCTGGCGACTCTTCGACTTTGGCCGCATCAACGCCCAAATCGACCAAGCCAAGGGACAGGAAGCCGAATCCCTGGCCGCTTACCGTCAGTCTGTGCTGCGCGCCACCGAGGATGTCGAGAACGCGCTCTCCTCACTGGTGAATAGGGACGCCCAAGCGACCACCCTCGTTGGAGGCGAGACGTCTCTGACGCAAGCGCGCCAATCGTCGTTCACTGCTTATGAGAAAGGCACGGCCAGCTTGATTGACGTTCTGCACGCTGACGAGACCCTGCTTCAGGCTTCCGACGCTCGGGCGCAGGCACAAACCGAATCGGCACGCGCGGCAGTCGCCGCGTTCAAGGCGCTGGGCGGCGGCTGGCAGCCCTCGGATGGCCGACTGACGAGCCGATGACACGGGTGGTTTTCGAGATTCAAACAAGGGGTATGCAAGATGACAGTGAGAGAAAATTCATGGGTGCTCATTACTGGAGCCTCCAGCGGATTCGGCAAGGAATTTGCCCGACAGTACGCCGCAAAAGGGAAATCGCTGATTCTGGTAGCCCGCAGGCTGAACGAGCTTGAAGCACTCGCGGACGAATTGCGTAGTCGTTTCGACGTCGACGTGATGGTGCAGCAAGCAGATCTTTCATCGATAAATGTGATTATCGATCTGCATCGGCGCCTGCGTGACAGCAATACGGTGGTCGATGTCCTGATCAACAATGCGGGTTACGGCTTGCAGGGAGCATTCCTGGATGAGCCCCTGGAAAGCTCCCTGGCGATGATCGACCTGGACGTCGCCAGCCTGACCGCCATCACTCGTCTGTTTGCAGAGGATATGCGGGCCAGGCGCAAGGGGCATATCTTGATGACTGCCAGCCTGCTGTCCTACCAGGGCGTGAAGAATTTTGCGGTTTACTCTGCCGCCAAGGCTTACGTACTCAGATTCTCCGACGCCCTGCATCGTGAACTCAAACAAGACGGTGTGGTGGTCACAGCGCTTTGTCCAGGCATGTCGGATACCGGGTTTGCAGCAAGTGCCAAACAAAAGATAACACCGGTCTTGAAGAGGGTCATGATGCAACCCGAGCCTGTAGTGCGAGCGGGGATACAAGCGTTGCACGCAGGCCGCATGAGCGTCGTGCCGGGCTTTGGCAACAAGGCTATTGCGGTCTTGACCTGGGCCACACCCCGTCGACTTCATCAGGGCCTGATGTCACGCGTAATGGGTGTTTGAGCGGGCCAGGCAATACCCCCGACGACGGACACCTGAGCCAATAGGTATCCGCTCTCAGGCCCCGCAGTGAGTCAGAATCGATAGCTGACAGAAGTCCCCAAACCGCTCGCGCTATTTTTATACTTCGAGCTGTAGGCGCCTCTTGAGGCGGATACGTCATTGACCTGTACGCTTTCCTCCCATAGGTAGGAATACGCCACATCGATCGTGACATTCTCTGCCGGCGTCCACCCTGCCCCGACACTGATGACTTTCCGGTCACCGGTAGGGATTCGCGGCCCACGGTTGACGTTGTTGGCGGGGGACTGGTCAACCGAGAAGCCGGCGCGAAGAACCCACTGATTGTTCAGCTTATACGCCGTGCCGATAGCGTGCGCCCACGTGTCGTGCCAGTTCTGCTCCTCGGTGATGCGACTCAGTGTTCCGCTCAACGCCGCAGGCAAACCACTGTTTTCGAACACCAACTCCTTGAAGCGACTCCAGCGCGTCCACGTACTGCCCAGGTAGAGCGTCCAGTCACTGTTGAGTTGATGAGTCACGGAAAAATCGACTGATTCCGGGGTGTCCACATCCAAGGAAGCGTCATAGCTCGTACCGCTTACACCCAGCACACTGAAGATGCCGTCGGTGAGCTTGGTCTTGGCATCCAACTGGTAGCTGACCTTGGAGTGATAGGTCAGACCCAACCGAGTTCGATCTGTCGCTTGCACTAGAATACCCGCGTTAAACCCAAGCGCCGTGTCATCGCCGGTGCTTTTGAGTTTTCCGTCATTGCGGCCCGGGCTGAGTGGATTGAGCACCATCCCGGAAAGCTCACCACTGATACGGTTGATGGTCGGTCCGAAACCGATCGAGACCTTGTCGTTGAACGCATAGCTGATGGTGGGCTGAAACGTAAGGGTCGTGACCTCACTTTTGTTGGCGTAGTAGCGGCCGGCGAACCCACTGCCATAATCGGTCATTAGCCCAAACGGCACATAGAAACCCACACCGAACGCCCAGTGCTCATCGATGGGTTTGACGTAGTAACCCATGGGCACTGTGGTGGTCGGCACCATGTCCCCGTCCTCCTGTCCCCCGAATGTGCTGCGCGTCTGGCTTATATTGGCCTTTGCGAAAAGCGTTGCCGCCCCGACGCTGGCCTGCTCTTTTTTCAAGCGAGACATACCGGCCGGATTACCGAAGACGGTACTCGCGTCTTCTGCAGATGAAGAACGGCCGGCAAATCCGGAGCCCATCCCACTGATGCTTTGTTCATTGAGAGCGAAACCGCTCGCGAACAATTGAGTCGACGAGAGGGCAACAGCAAGGCCAAGCGGGGTCCTGCGCAGTATTTTTTTCATTATTAGGACTCGATAGATCATCGGGATAAAGCGGTAGAGAGCGTCACGCTGAGCGCGGGCTACCGGGAGGGGCCGCAGCGCAGATTTACGAAGATCGTGCGCGCCACGTCGATTCCTCCAGGATAGGTACAGCATATTTATTCATGTGACCATTTATGTCAATCGTCACAAATTCAGCAAATGAACATGCATGGCTACGCGGCAAATGCTGCGCGGATAATCCACTCAGTTACGTAGTGAAGGTTGATACATGGCTGTGAATGTGGGGATCAGGCCCCGGATTGGAATTAATACCGGGCCCCGGAAAATGGTGTCCACCTGGATCGGTGTTCACCATCATCCAAGCGTTGATATCAGAGCAAAGTGATAGAGATGATTAACGCAGGCTCACGGCATCAAGCTACGCAGAATGAGATTGGAGGTGAGGACCGGAGCCAGCTCGACGAAGTCAAGGTTGTATTGCAAAAGCAACGGATTGACGAAAGGGCGCAGCGCAAGGTGGATCGAATCGACTGTTTCGTCCAAGGGTGTTTTGCGTTCAAATTCGCCGATCTCTCGGCCTTCACGCACAATCTGCACCACGAAGCCCCTGACCAAGGCATCATATTGCTGAGCGCAGGGCCAGTTCTCAGACGCTGCAAATGCGGCGATGTCATAGAGCTTTCGATCACTGAAGAACAAATTCACCCCGGTAGCGATCAGCGTTTTCACCAAACGTCGAAAACGTTCGGTCGGCGAGATGTCCTCTACATTAATGGCCTGTTCTACGGCCGCGATGATTTCCGCCAGGCAATTGCCACAGATAGCCTCACCAATCGCCTGCTTGGAATCAAAAAACTTGTAGATGTACGCCTTGGAAAACCCGATCGCTTTCGCCAGGTCGGAAACCGTAGTTTTGCTATAGCCGTATTGACTGAAGTGTTGATTGGCCGCCGCGACGATCTGATTCCGGATCTCATGATCGGCAGGGCCACGGATGCTGGGGGAAGCTATGGATGTCTTGTTCATACGAGCTAGCTTACGCATCCGAAAAGCGCTTGACAACGAGTGACCAAATTATACTTTTGTCACAAGCTCGCAATGATCAGGGTTGGTTTCAGGTCAATTGTCTCTGCGCGGAGGGTCAAACTCCTCCCCCAATCAGTTTTTTCGACGTGTTGTGCAAACGCCGTACCCCGCCATCGAACTCTCTAGCTCACTAACGGCGGCCTCCAAGCCAAGGGGCTTCAATCTGACCGGCCAAAAACACCCCGCTCCACCGAGCGTGGGCGTCTCCCCTGTCAATCCCTGTCAGCTGTTGCCGGACGCGTTTTTCGATGCGGGTGCGCTTCCGTCGTTGCACGATCGCTACGGTATTTCCACCCAGGCTGTGTGCACGCAGATCAAGGGTTGGCCTTTGCATAGCAGGTGTTTGAGATGGGGCCGCTCAGGACGCTACAAACGAAAAGCCGCGACTGGCCGCACTGCGCTCATATTCCAGGAGACACTCATAGTCAGCCTCACTGGCGGGCAGGACTTCCTTGATCGCCAGGTCACGGGACACCTCAGGAAGCTGCTCCAAGGCTTCGTTCATTGCGTTCCTGATTGAAACGGCGTCCTGACCAATCGAGGTGATGTAAGGCAGGCAGGGACTGCGCACACTTCGTGTCAAGATCCTGAGGCCTTCGATCTCGGCACTGTTATCTCTCGCAAGATAGTCGTAGGTGATGCTATCGATGGAAGCCAAATCACCCTCGCCT
Organism: Pseudomonas sp. Yb2C2; assembly: GCF_052112325.1. Classification (NCBI taxonomy): domain Bacteria; kingdom Pseudomonadati; phylum Pseudomonadota; class Gammaproteobacteria; order Pseudomonadales; family Pseudomonadaceae; genus Pseudomonas; species Pseudomonas sp. Yb2C2. The sequence goes on from NZ_JAVAJK010000020.1 coordinate 80,432, forward strand.
TCTCTAAGCCTTCGCAGGCTCTCCCTGTGGGATCCGGTGAAGGTGAGTTTCGAGAAGAAACCTCGGTCACTGATCCCGGCCAGCGTGTGGCGAAATAAATTCATTCCAGAGTTGGAATCCGGGGCGTTGATCAGGCCATGGCTGCCCTGGAAACCCGCCAGGTCAGTCACGGCCGAATCAGCCCTGCAGAGCAGCACACTGCAATGGTCCCCTCCAGAGCCATGGGTAAGCTCATAGCTCGGGCGCCCTACCAGCTTTACCTTTCCCCGCAGCGACGTAACGAATGGATAGCCGCAGGTCTGGGATAACAACAGATCCGGGGAAAGCCAGTGCGCCGCAAGATCAACGATCTGTGTTTGCCCACGGCGCTCGCCGAGAATCGCCAGGATGCGCTCAAGCCAGGCATCCTGTGCGTGTAGAACCCCGGCGGGAGCGAGGTACATGGATAGATCGCTGGTCATATGACATCCATTCAGAGGGTGCGATTGATACTGCTCACAGCAGGAAACGGTTGGCCGGCGTCTTCAAGCCCAAGCGATCCCTCAGTGTCCCGGGCTCATACTCCTGGCGGAACACCCCTCGGGCTTGGAGCAGAGGCACCACGCCACGGGTGAAGGTTTCGAAGTCAGTGGGCAAAAACGGAAACATGAGGTTGTAGCCATCGACGGCATTCGACTCGTATAACGCTGAAAGCTTGTCGGCAATATGCTCCGCCGTTCCGATCAACAGCCAGGTGCTGGAGCTCTTGACCAACCGGCGCCCTATCTCGCGGATGGACAGGGAAGTGTCGTACTGCTTGAGCAGGGCCAGCTCGGTTCGAATGCCATCAAACTCGGACTCATCCGGCAACGCTGGCAACGGACCGTCCGGCGATAGTCCTGTCAGGTCCAGGCGGGTGTAGCTGGAGACCAGGTCAATCGCCACCGCATCGATAATCAGGCTGTCCTCCAGGTGCCGACGTCGTTCCTCCTCAGTCTCATCCCCGAGCACCACCGGCAGCACGCCGGTGATGATTTTCAGATCACTGGAATGCCTGCCCTTCAACTCGAGTCGGCGATTCAAATCGGCCCTGTACGCCAGTCCCTCCTCGACCGAATTGATAAAGCAGAAGTGTACGTCCCCATGGGCGGCGGCCAGGTTTTTGCCGGCTTCAGAAGAACCCGCCTGGGCAAGGACCGGGTGGCCCTGGGGTGGACGCGGCACGTTAAGCGGCCCACGTACGCTGAAATGCGCGCCTTTGTGATTAATCGGGTGAATTTTCGAGGGGTCGGCAAAGGCGCCGGTGCCCTTGTCAAATTCAAGCGCCCCCTCCTCCCAGGAGTCCCAAAGCTGCTTGACGACCTGGATGAATTCCTCGGCCCGCTGATAACGATCACCGTGTTTCGTCACGCCTGACAATCCGAAATTCGAAGCTTCTTCTTCCAGCCAGGACGTCACGATATTCCAGCTGGCTCGCCCTGCGCTGAGGTAGTCCAGCGAAGCAAAATAGCGCGCGAGGTTGAAGGGCTCGTTATAGGAAGTCGAAGCCGTGCCCATCAGCCCGATGTGCTCGGTAACCGCAGCCAGTGCGGACAACAGCGTAATCGGTTCCAGGCGGGCGTTGGCATAGTGCCTCAGCCCGCTGGCCACGGAATCCCAGACCGCAACGTGATCCGCAACAAAAACCGCATCAAACTTCGCCGCCTCCGCCGCCTGCACCAGTTTTACGTAGTAACCCAGGGTCAATATCTCTTGGGTCGGTGCCAGCGGGTGGCGCCAGGAAAAACGATGATCGCCCTGGGGGTTAAAAAAGAACAAATTCAAAATCATACTTTTATTCGACATAACGCCTCCGCGACCTTACCCACGTCGCATTGATTTTCACTGGGCCGTCTTGACGGTATGTTCGGCGACCCACTGCGCCGCGACTTTCGCGGGGTCCTTGTGATCGATATCAACCAGGCGATTGAGTTGCTTGAGGTCGTCATCGGTCAGTTTTGCAGAGACCTCGTTGAGCACCTGGGTGACTTCCGGGGTCAGCAACGCCTTGCGACCCAGTGGCGTGATGTTTTGCAGGGGCTGTTGGTGCTTGTCGTCCTCGAGGACAACCCAAGGCTCTTTCGCCAGGATGCCTTGCGTGGAGACCACCGTGGCCACGTCAATAGCACCGGAGTTCAACGCCAGCCGCGACAAGGGCCCGCCCATGTCCAGCGACTTGATGCTCTTGAAGTTGATGCCGTAGACCGCCTTCAACCCGGGCAGGCCTAACGCAGCCGTGGCGACTTCGGGAGGCCCGCCCAGGGTGAAATCTCGCGAGACGGGCGCCAGGTCGGACAAGGTACGCAGGTTGTACTTTTCTGCGGTCTTTTGGGTGACGGCCCAAGCGGTAATGGAGCCCGCGGACGAAGGTTCAAGCAACTGGAGGTCCGCCGGCAACTTCTGTTGCAAAGCGCTGAGGATCTCCTTTTGGCTGGTCAGGGCGGTCTTGTCGTCATAGAAACTCAACAGTGACCCCAGGTATTCGGGGACGACGTCTATATCGCCGTTTTCCAGGGCCTGGGCGATGATCTGGCGGTTGCCCAGATTGAGTCGGGTCTTGACGTCTATCCCTTGATTTTTCAAGGCTGACGCATAGATGTTGGCGAGAATCGTCTGCTCGGAAAAATTGGCCCCTCCAATGGTGATGGACTGAGCGCTGGCAAACGCGCTGCCCACCAGCAAGCCTAACCCCAGCAACAATGAAACCGCGTGCGCTGAGCGAGCCTTCGAACGTTGTTTGTTTTTCATGTGGGTTTGCACCTCTGCAGAGTTAATACACACTTTCAAATGCCTCAGGTCATGTAGCGCTTAGTTCGATTTTCCCCGCGCGCCATTTTCTAACCATGAATGTTTCTATCATTGAACAAACCCACTCACTGACAATCGCCAGTGCCGACACCATCAGTGCGCCGCCAATGATTTGCGGCGTATCATTTCGGCCCAGTCCATCAATCAGAAACCTGCCCAGCCCGCCGAAGCCTGCATACGCGGCGATGGTGGCCGTGGCGATAAGTTGCACCAGGGCTGATCGGAACCCTGCAAAGATCAACGGAAAAGCCAGCGGCAACTCGAGCTGAAAAAACATCTGCCCTCTGCGCATGCCCATCGATCTGGCAGCCTGCTTCAGGGATGAATCCACCTGATCGATGCCAACATAGGTATTGGTTAATATCGGCGGGATGCTCATGGTCACCAACGCGATAATCACCGTGCTGGTTTCATAGCCAATAAGCATGATTGCAAGTATCACAATACCCAGGGACGGTAATGCTCGCCCAATATTGAACAGCCCTATCGCCACCTGCGCACCTTTACGGTAGTTAGCCAAAAGTACGCCAAGCGGCAACGCTATTGCGCAAGCAATAACCAGGCTCAAAGACACATAATAAATATGCTCTGCCAGCCGAGTCAGTATGCCGTTTTCACCCAACCAATTATCCGGAAGAGAAAACCAAAGGTAGACACCCGCGATCATGTTCATCAGCGCACCCAAGGCACCAGCCATTTATTAATTGAATAAAACAGAAAATCAAAACATAACGCCAACATCACGGTCAGGACCAGGCTGACTGCCACAGGGGTAGTGAAACTTTGAGCCAGCCCGGTAATGAACAGCTGGCCCAGTCCACCTTGTCCAATCAAGGCAGTAACCGTCACCAGCCCCACCAACGTGACCGAGGTTGTTCGTAAGCCTGCCAATAACGCAGGCAGCGCCAGTGGGAGTTCAACCCCGAGGAATCTCTGCATGCGCGTATACCCGAGCGCGCGGGCTTCCTCCAATACGTCGGCAGGGTTACTCGCAAGTCCCGCCAAGGTGTTCTGTAACACAATAAGCAAGGCATACAGGCTCAAACCAATGACCGCCGTGGTCTTGGATAAACCGGTAAAAGGCATTATCAAAATAAACAGTGCCAGCGACGGAATGGTAAAAAGTAGGCCGCAGACATAAATCATCGGCCGCGCCAATCCTGGCTGCCATAACGCCAAGAGCACCATTGCACCCGCTAACAGCATCCCTATACACAGGCCCAGGGTCACCAGTTGAATATGATCGACTAACAGCTGGCCGATCTGCTGCCAGTTTTCAACGATCCAGGACCAGTCAATCATTGCGCACTTCCGAAGCGGCGTTCATTAAGTGCGCTGTGAAGGCTGGCAATCGACAGGCAACCTTCGTAACCGCCGGCCTCGTCCACGCGAACAACCACACCCATAGGCGCCGTTAGCATCTTAACCAGTGCGTGATGCAACGAGTCGTGACTCGACACTGTTGTCAGCTCCGGAACAGGCATGTCCGAGTCACTGACCCACTTCAACGGGTTGGACTTGTCATCCAGTAGAAGTTTGAATTCACAACTGACCTCATCCACCGGAAGATCAGAAACCTTCATCAGCGAAAGTCTTTTTAACAGCGGATCTTTGCCGATAAAGTTCCTCACAAACTCGCTGGCAGGATGGGCAAGGATGTTGTGAGGGGTATCGAACTGAACAAGTTCCCCTTCGCCCTCGAAGATCGCAATCCGATCACCAATCTTGATGGCCTCCTCCATATCATGGGTCACCAGGATAATGGTTTTATGCAAACGTCTCTGAAGCGCAACCAGTTCATCCTGCAGTCGCTCGCGTATCACCGGATCAAGCGCGGCAAAGGGTTCGTCCATCAATACAACCGGTGGGTCCGAGGCCAATGCCCTTGCCAGGGCGACACGACTTTGCTGCCCGCCCGAGAGCTGATTAGGGTAGCGGTCCAGAAATTCCGGCTGAAGCCCAACCAGGGAGATGAGTTCGCTCACGCGCTGGCGGATTTTATGTTTGCTCCAGCCGAGCAGCCGTGGGACTGCGCCAATATTTTCGGCAACCGTCTGGTGAGGAAACAAGGCGGCGCTCTGCATCATGAAACCAATGCCGCGGCGTAGCGTAACGACGTCAAGTTCATCGGTCGCCACGCCGTTGACACAGATGCGGCCACTGTCCTGGGTATCCAGCCGGTTGATCATGCGCAAAATGGTGGTTTTGCCGCAGCCACTCGGCCCGACAAATACACAGATCTCCCCCTCCCGGACGTGAAGCGTTAAATCGCTCACGGCCATTCGCGGGCTGCCTTTATGAGTTTTCCTGATGGCTTCAAAACGTATCATTTTCCGACGCCCATATTAGCTTGCCTAGTGTTAGTGCTCAGCAGGATGGCGAGGACAATCCACGGGACTGACCAGATGTTTCTGCAATAACTGGAAGTAGCCATGAATGACATAGCCATTGTTTCGCGCGATCCATTGTTCACGCCTGGCTCTATACACCCTTGGTAAGTAAAACCAGGGCAAACCGGGAAGATCGTGATGAACCAGGTGAAGATTGAGGTTGAGAAACAGCCAACTCAACAGCCCCGACGATTCATTGATAACCGTGCGGTGTTCCGGATACGTTGACGGACGATGTTCGTAAAACGACCTGATCATGGCAATCGACAAAGCCGGCAACGAAACCAGGAATAAGTACTGTATGGCACTGATGGCGCTGTATTCCTCAACCAAAGCCAGCACTACGCCAACACTGAGTAGATGCGCGGCCCACATCCGCCAAGCGATTCGACCGGTATGAAACAGCCCTCTGATTTCGCTACCCACAAGGGCCGTCACCGCCAATGGCGCGCCCATAAGCAAACGACCGCCCACGGTCTTGTTTACCCATAACAACGTTCTGATATATCGAGGCGAGCGCAACCAAAAAGCACCGCTGACATAACGACTTTCCGGATCTTGCCCGGGTACCGTCAGCACTTCGTCGTTGTGATGTGCCAAATGGGTGTCCCTATAAATGTCGTAGGGGTACCACACGGCAAATGGCAGAAATCCCAAGGCCTTGTTTATGGCGGGCCAACGGGTTGGATGACCATGGATAAGCTCATGCTGAATCGACATCCACAGCACAACCAGTGGCACCAGCAGGACAAGGCTGAATACTTCGCCAAGTACTTGCCCATAAAAAACAATAAACGCCCAGGCCAGATAAAACCCGACTAACAAAAGCCAGGTGGGCCATTCGGTTTTACTGGTCAGGGTAGTGCTCAGCTTGACGATTTCCGCTCGATGAGCGTCATCCAAATAGTTTGGCATTGTTGTCAGTCGCGATAGAACGTGCTCGGAACGGGCGCCCAATCACTCACACTTCAAGCTGCAACCCATAAACCGGGATTACCTGAAGATGATTGGTTGGACTAACGGTATGGAAGTGCGCAACAACGACGATTCACATGGCGTAGAGAAGAAACGCCAAGCCTTCGCTGATTGCACTGCAGGCTTCGCTGTTGGCCTGACAAGGGAGAGGTTTGCCGGTAACGGATGGAACGGCAATGGAGGAAAAAGGACGGGTGCTGATATTGTCGGCGTGAGAAATCGCGACATGGGCGCCGTCATGTGACAGAGCCTCAAGGCTGATTTGGAAGATTCGGGCGCCGGACATAGTCGTACCATAACAATAGGATTGAACATATCCGGCGGTCCGGTGACAGCAAGGTAGCATGATGACTAATACGATCAAGGACTATATTTTATTATGCTTATTCCTAAAATGAATAAGTGATCCAGGCAAATGATGCTAGCCAGCTGCATCGGAACAGACCTCGACTAAAAACAACGGAGGGTTGCCTACCGACTATGAACATTCTCTACGATGAACGCGTCGACGGCGTCCTGCCTGACGTCGACAAACAGGCACTCCTGCACGCCCTGCAGACTCGCTTGCCTGACCTGGAAATCCTGCACCAGCGCGAAGCGCTCAAGCCGTACGAATGCGACGGACTCTCGGCTTATCGCACCACGCCCATGCTGGTAGTGCTGCCGCGCCACATCGATCAGGTCCAGGGCGTGCTTCGAGTCTGCCATGAGCGGCGTGTACCGGTGGTGGCTCGCGGCGCGGGCACCGGGTTGTCCGGCGGTGCGCTGCCGCTGGAAAAAGGCGTGTTGCTGGTGATGGCGCGCTTCAACAACATTCTGCACATCGACCCCGCCGCCCGCACCGCCCGGGTTCAGCCGGGGGTACGCAACCTGGCGATTTCCCAGGCGGCTGCACCATTTGGCTTGTATTACGCGCCTGACCCTTCCTCGCAGATCGCCTGTTCCATCGGCGGTAACGTGGCGGAAAACGCCGGTGGCGTGCATTGCCTGAAGTACGGGCTGACCGTGCACAACCTGCTCAAGGTCGACATCCTGACCGTCGACGGCGAACACGTGAGCCTGGGTTCCCAGGCCCTCGACTCTCCGGGTTTCGATCTGCTGGCATTGTTCACCGGCTCCGAAGGCATGCTCGGGGTGATCACCGAGGTCACGGTCAAGCTGCTGCCCAAACCACAAACCGCCAAAGTGCTGCTGGCCGCCTTCGATTGCGTCGAAAAGGCTGGCCGTGCGGTGGGCGACATCATTGCCGCCGGCATCATCCCGGGCGGCCTGGAGATGATGGACAACCTGGCCATTCGCGCCGCCGAAGACTTCATTCACGCCGGCTACCCGGTGGACGCCGAAGCGATTCTGTTGTGTGAACTCGATGGCGTGGAAGCCGACGTCCACGACGACTGCCACCGCGTGCGCCAGGTGCTGGAACAGGCCGGCGCCACCGAAGTGCGCCAGGCTCGGGATGAGGCCGAACGCGTGGGTTTCTGGGCCGGGCGCAAGAATGCGTTTCCGGCGGTGGGCCGCCTCTCACCGGATTATTACTGCATGGACGGGACGATCCCGCGTCGCGAACTGCCTGGGGTGCTGCACGCTATCGCGGCGTTATCCAGCGAGTACGGCCTGCGGGTGGCGAATGTTTTCCACGCCGGCGACGGCAACATGCACCCGCTGATCCTGTTCGATGCCAATCAACCGGGCGAACTCGACCGCGCCGAAGCCCTGGGCGGCAAGATCCTCGAATTGTGTGTGAAGGTCGGCGGCAGCATTACCGGTGAACACGGTGTGGGCCGCGAGAAGATCAATCAGATGTGTGCCCAGTTCAATAGCGATGAGCTGACCGTGTTCCACGCCGTCAAAGCCGCCTTCGACCCGGGCGGATTGCTCAACCCCGGCAAGAACATCCCGACGTTGCATCGATGCGCCGAGTTTGGCGCCATGCACGTTCATCTGGGTCAGATGCCCTTCCCCGACCTGGAGCGTTTCTGATGCGCAGCGAACACCCTATCGACGCCAGCGCAGCGCTGCTGGAGCAGGTCAACCAGGCGCTGAACGACGCCACGCCGCTGCGTATCCAGGGCTCCAACAGCAAGGCGTTCCTCGGCCGCGCAGTCACCGGGGAAGTCCTCGACACCCGCGCCCACCGGGGCATCGTCAGCTACGACCCGACGGAACTGGTGATCACCGCCCGTTGCGGCACGCCATTGGCGGAGTTGGCAGAAGTGCTGGACGCCGCGCAACAGATGCTGCCTTGCGAACCACCCTCCTTCGGTGAGCACGCCACCGTCGGCGGCATGATTGCCTGCGGACTCTCGGGGCCGCGGCGTCCCTGGTCAGGATCGGTCCGCGACTTTGTCCTCGGGACGCGGGTCATCACCGGACAGGGTAAGCATTTGCGCTTCGGCGGCGAGGTGATGAAGAACGTCGCCGGCTACGATCTGTCGCGCTTGATGGCCGGCAGTTACGGCGCGCTTGGGGTGGTGACCGAAGTGTCCCTCAAGGTCCTGCCCAAACCACGGCAAACCTTGAGTATCAGCCTGGAAATGGACACCGACCGTGCCTTGCTGCGCCTGGCGGAATGGGGGCAGCAACCGCTGCCGATCAGCGCCGCGTGTCACGATGGCCAGCGCCTGCACCTACGGCTCGAAGGGGGTGAAGGCTCGGTGGCGGCGGCCCATGAGCGCTTGGGCGGCGAGTTGCTGGACGCGACCTACTGGCAAGACCTGAACGAACACCGGTTGTTTTTTTTCGATGAGGATCAGCCCCTTTGGCGCCTGTCCTTGCCGCACAACACACCCCGATTGTCGCTGCCAGGTACCCAATTGATCGACTGGGGTGGCGCCCAGCGCTGGCTCAAATCCGACGCCGACGCGAGCGTCATTCGCGCGGTGGTCGAAAAAGCCGGCGGGCATGGGACCTGCTACCACCCGGGCCTGATCGACAGTCCCTTCCAACCGCTGCCCGACACGTTGATGCGCTACCACCGGAACCTGAAGCAGCAACTCGATCCCCGGGGCATCTTCAATCCCGGTCGCCTGTACGCGGAGCTTTGAACCATGCAGACCACCTTGAGCGAAGACGCCCGCCGACTGCCTCGCGCCGAAGAAGCCGAAAGCATCCTGCGTAGTTGCGTGCACTGCGGTTTTTGCAATGCCACCTGCCCGACCTATCAACTGCTGGGCGATGAACTGGATGGCCCGAGGGGGCGTATCTACCTGATCAAGCAGGTGCTCGAAGGCAATGAAGTCACGCGCAAGACCCAGGAGCATCTGGACCGTTGCCTGTCTTGCCGTAACTGCGAAACCACCTGCCCCTCCGGCGTCGACTATCACAACTTGCTCGACATCGGCCGGGCGGTGGTCGACGCGGCAGTGCAACGCCCGCTCAGTCAGCGTTTGCTGCGCGAAGGGTTGCGCAGCGTCGTTCCGAATCCCGCGCTGTTCAACCTGCTGATCGGCAGTGGCCAGCTATTTCGAGCTTTATTGCCCAACACCTTGCAGGCCAAGTTGCCTCGCCGCGTCTACCCGCCCAAACCGCGCCCGACCACGCGCCACGCCCGCCGGGTATTGATGCTTGAGGGCTGCGTGCAACCGCACCTGTCACCCAATACCAACGCCGCCACGGCGCGGGTGCTGGATCGCCTGGGGATCAGCGTCATATCCACCCCCGAGGCAGGCTGCTGCGGTGCCGTGGACTATCACCTTGACGCTCAGGCGATGGGCCTTGAGCGCGCCCGGCGCAACATCGATGCATGGTGGCCGAGCATTGAAAACGGGGTCGAGGCGATTGTGCAAACCGCCAGCGGCTGCGGTGCCTTTATCAAGGATTACGGCCACCTGCTCAGCACCGACCTGGCGTATGCCGACAAGGCGCAAAGGGTCAGTGCCCTGGCCAGGGACCTGGTTGAAGTGCTGCGTGGCGAGCCGCTGGATAAGCTCGGCGTACACAGCGACCAGCGCCTGGCGTTCCACTGCCCCTGCACCTTGCAGCACGCGCAAAAACTCGGCGGCGCCGTTGAAACCCTGCTGACAAGCCTGGGCTTCAACCTGACCGCGGTTCCCGACGGCCACCTGTGCTGCGGCTCGGCGGGCACCTATTCGCTGACCCAGCCCGAATTGTCGCGGCAACTGCGCGATAACAAGCTGAATGCGTTGGAAAGCGGCCACCCCGACGTCATCGTCACCGCCAATATCGGCTGCCAGTCCCACCTCGACGGCGCAGGACGCACCCCGGTCAGGCACTGGATCGAACTGATCGAGGCCGCGTTGCCCTCACCAGGTACTGCAGAATCCTTGCGGCTGCACGCACCGAAGCCCACAGCAATCTAGCCGGGGCGCAATGCCTGGATTGAATCGGCCTCCTGTGGCGAGCGGGCTTGCCCCGCGTTGGGGTGCGAAGCAGCCCCTGATGAAGACGAATGCGGTGTATCAGGCACGCCTCTGCGCCTGGTTTTGGGGCTGCTGCGCAGCCCAACGCGGGGCAAGCCCGCTCGCCACAACAAGCCCGCTCGCCACAGGGTTCTTTGCGCGCTCTCGAACGGGTTCGAACACGGCGGCCTTAAGCAAGCGTGAGGAACAGCGCCGAGGTCCAGACCCGGGACTGGTCGCGTTGACGCGCGCAGATGAACAACGGATGCTCGCGACCCGCTTGCAGATTGAGTGGTGCCAGCTCGATCTGCCCCTGCAGTTCACGGGGCAGCGCTTCGGCGGTGGTCCTTTCCAGGGAGACTTTCAGTTCAGCCCCGGGCAGCTCTTCGATCACCTGGGATTGCGCCAGCAGTTCTTCGCCGGACAGTTCCATCAGCACCGTCGGTGCATGCACGTAGGGCTGCGGTTCGGATGGATCGCCGACCTTGATGTAGTTGTCGATGCGGCTGCGGACCTGCAACCTCGCGCCGGCCAATTGCGACAGGTCGATTTCGATGCTGTCGGTGTCGCCGTTGGTGTCGGTGCGAAAGGCTAGGGTCGTGGCGTCCTTGCGCCATACGGTTTGCTCCGGATGATCGAGGCCCAGGGCGCGAAAACCATTGATGACCGCGCCCGTCACCCGGATTTCGCCGGTCCAGTACGCGCCGCGATAACGGTCCTTGATGCGTGCGCCGCCCAGGCGCAGCCGGATGCGTTGGGCGGAAAACCCCAGCTCCTGATGCAGGTTGCGCGACCAGATCAGTTTATCGCCGTCGAACAGGTCCACCTGCTCCCAGCCCGCCTCACCCAGCAATCGATAGTCCAGGGTGGCATTCGAATCGGCCGTGAAGACCTCGCCCATGAAATGCTGGCCCTGGCGCAGGCTGGCAAACGCACGCTCGCCCGTCGTGGCAAAGGTGCGACGGGCGCGAAGGGCCTTGCCGACACTCGAACGATCGAAAGACTCGGCAATCACACCGGTCAGCCCGCCGCGAGAGCCAAACACCGCCGTGGCCGGAACCCCGCCGCCGCAACGGCCCTGATGCTCATCACTGTTCGCCGCGGCGCCGACCCGATAGCCACGCTGAAGGGCTTCGGCGTAGACCCAATGGAACTGGCCCCAGGCAGAGCCGACTTCGATCAAGCGTTCCAGCTCCGGATGGTGCCAGTCGAGGTTGCAACGGCGCCCGCCGACATGGGGCATCATCAGGTGACCTTCCGGGTCTTTTGCATAGGCCGCGTACAATTCGTCCACCGGCCAGGCCCCCGGTTTGATGGTGCCCGCAGTGAACTCGTTCCACTCGAACGAGCGCACCAGGCGCCCCTGGTTATCGAACGGAAACTCGGGCTTGCGATCATGCAGGAACACCACGTTGCGGTCGCCGCCCGCGCAGGAGTTGCCGCACCACTCGGTGCCGGGGTAGCAGACGAAGCGGCCGGGCTCGTTGAGTTCGTGAATCAGCTTCACCGCCTGATCCCAGCGTTGCTCGGTGATATTGAAGTCGTTGGCGGTGTAGCCGAGCACATCGAGGCCGGCGACATCGCGGCCATAGCTGAGGTTGTAGAGCGTGTCGTTGGTGCCCACGGTGTCATCGGAGTGCACATGCAGGTCGGCGTACAGCGGGCGCAATGCGCTGCCGGCCGGGTCAACCGTGACAAACGCCTGGGCGCCACGCACGCCGGGCGCCTGCACCTCGGCGGACAAACGCCACTCGCCCACCGCCCCGAGGTCAAACCCCTCGAGCCGCACCGTCGACCACCCTTCATTGGCCAGGGTAAACGCTTGCTGGCGCTCGCCGCCTTCCGGATCAACCAGGGTCAGCACCCCGTTGAGCGGCAGGTTGCGGCACGTGTTGCCCCAGGCATCGTCGACCCGCAGCAGCACATCGAACGCCTCACCGGCGCTGATCAGGCGCGGCACAATCAGTTGCACACGCTGCGCCGGTCCCGGCACGATGTTCAGCAACGGATCGCCTGGCACCTCGGCAAATTTCGAGCTGCCCAAGGGGTCGATAAACAGCCGGAAACGGAAGTCTTTCTCGACGAAACTCTGCACCCGCGTGCCCGCCCCGCCCTGGCGACGGTCGCCCAGGCGAATAGTGATCTTGTCGCCGGGATTCAGGTAGCCGTCGATGATGTCGATGATGATCGCTTTCTGGAACGGCCGTTCGTGGCCCTTCTGGTCGAAGCGCACTTTCAGGTGCTGCACGGTGGCCTGGCTCTGCCCGGGGACCAACTCGCCCGCCTGGTACTCGGCGCTGACGTAGTTGGGACCGGCCGGGTTCGAGGTCTGGAACAGTGCCCAATCGGAGTAGAACTTGAACGCCAGTTTCAACCAGGCGCCATCCGCCAGGCCGCTGCCGCCGACCTCGTAGACCAGGGTGATTTCATCCCATTGCCCGGCAATCAGCGTGTCTCGGTCACAGTCGATGCTACCGAGGAACGGGCGTTTCTTGTTGCGCTCGTAGAGGCCTTGGGGGGCGATGTAATGCCCGGCTTCGCGGGGATCGAATACGTTACTCACATGACACCTCGTGCAGTGGTCCACTGAAGGTTTGAAAGCAAAGGACGATGCTTACTGCACGCGCCATTTCTGGTAGTGGCGCTCGATGCGCCGGAACACAAAACTCTCCATCAGCCAGGCAATCAGGCCGATCAGCACGATGCCCAGCAGCACCTGGCTGCTGTTGCCGATCTGCCCGCCGGTGGAGACCATCCAGCCGATGCCCTGGGAGGCGCCGATCATTTCTGCGGCGACCAGTGCCCGCCAGCCCTGGCTGAAACCGATGCGCAAGGCCGCCGTCACGAAGGGCAATGAGGCCGGCAGGTAAACGTGGGCCAGCAATTGCCAGGGGTTGGCGCCCAAGGTGCGCGCCGCGCGGACTTCGCCACCGCGAATGCTCTGTACGCCTTCCTGGATGGTCACCGCCATGGGGAACATCGCGGCAATGAAAATCACCAGCACAATGGAGACATAACCCAGGCCGAAAATGATCATGATCAGCGGCGCCCAGGCTATCGGCGGGATCGCCATGAACAGGCTGTTGAGCGGCGAGATGAAATCGCGAAAGCGCGAAGACAAGCCGCCGGCCGTGCCCAGCACGATCGCGACAAGCACCGCCGCACAGAAGCCGCCGACTTCCTCCAGGACGCTCGCCCTGAGGTGCTGCCACAGCGAACTGTCGCTGAGCCAACGCAGCGCTTCGCGCGCCACATCCCAGGGCTGCGGCAGGATGTAGGTGGGAAAGCGGCTGGCCAGGGCCATCCAGATCAACAGCAGGAATGGCAGCGAAGCCCATCCCCAATTCGGTTTTGGCAAGGACATGACAGGCTCAGACTCAGCGCGAGGCTTTTTCCAGGTAGGCGGTATCCACAATCTGCTCGGTCTTGAGCGTGGTGTCGATAAAGCCCAGGTCGTGGGAGTAATTCATCAGGCGCTGGATGAATTGGATATCCGCAGGCTGCAAGTCCGCCGACCAGCCCAATCGCGTGCGCGCCTGGGCGACGATGGCCTCCGGGGCAATGGTCTTGCCGTCAGGACCCTGGACCGCTTCAAGCTTGAACGCCTCGGCGATGATGCGATTCGACTCGTCGGGATGCTCGTTGAGGAACGCGATGGCCCTGCGGTGCGCACGCAGCAGCTTGACCACGTCGTCCGGTCGTTCCTGCAAGGTTTTGGGCAGCGCGATCACCACGTACCACGGGTAGTTCGGCAGTGCCTGGTTGACGTCGAGCAGAATCCGGCTCGACCCGCGCAGCAACGATTGGCTGACAAAGGGTTCCCAGGAAAACGCCGCGTCGACGATGCCGCGCTCCAGCGCCGCGTTCATGTTGCCGGGTGGCATGTCGATGATGTCGAGGTCCTTGTCCGGGTTGAGCCCGGCTTTTTCTTTCAGCACATAGCCGCGCAACAGCACGTCCATGCCACTGCCCTTCTTGACCCCGGCGAGCTTTTTGCCCTTGAGCTGCTCCAGGCTGTTGATCGGGCTTTTTGCATCGACAATCACCGCCGCCTGGCCGTAATTGACCTTGGCCAGAATCCGGCTTTGCAAACCTCGGGAAAACCACTGGTACACCGGCGGCGTGCCCACATAGGCCACATCCAGCTCATTGGCGACCAGCGCCTGCTGGATCACCGGGCCATCGCCCAAGGCCTTGAGGTCAACATTCAAGCCTTCCTCGCGGTAGTAACCCTGCTTGTCGGCGATCAGCGCCGGGGCGTTGGCCATGGCGAACACATACCCCACACGCAGGGGTTTCTCTTCAGCGGCCACGGCACCTGTGCTGCTTGCCAAGGCGGCAACAGACAAGGAAAGAGCAAGCAGCGAACGTTTGATCATGGGGTTAACTCGGGTTGGCGGGTGGGGTTAGCGATGGCTTCGGCCGCGCCCATGACCTGGGAAATGCGCTCCATCAGCTCATTGCGGTAATCGAGAAAGGCCGGCAGGCGACGGGTTTTCAGGTTGGAACGCGGGCGCGGCAAATGAATATCCAGTTCGCTATGGATACCGCCGGGGGCGATGTTGAGCACGATGACCCGGTCGGCCAGGAACACCGCTTCGTCGATGTCGTGGGTAATGAACAGCACCGTCTGACCCAGCTCGGCCCAGATCCGCAGCGTCTCTTCATTCATGCTGTTGCGGCTGATGGCGTCCAGCGCGGCGAAGGGTTCGTCCATCAGCAATACGCTGGGCTCCAATGCCAAGGTCCTGGCCAGGGAGACGCGCTGCTGCATGCCGCCCGACAACTGATGGGGCAAGCGCTGTGCCGCGTTCTCCAGGCCGACCAGGCGCAAATACTGCAACGCCTGGGCACGCTGTTGCGCCTCGCTGAGCTGCGCCGTCATCCGCAGGCCGAAACGCACGTTTTCCAGCGCGCTCAACCAGGGAAACAGCTGCGGCGCCTGAAACACATACCCCAACTCCGAGCGCTCAGGGCGCACGGCGGTCTGGTTGATGCTGATCCGGCCGCTCTGGGGTTGCTGAAAGCCCGACAACAGATTCAGCAGCGTGGTTTTCCCGCAGCCGGACGGCCCGAGGATCGCGACGAATTCGCCCGGCTTGGCGTTCAGGCTGAACGCGTTGAACACCCGATGGCCGTTGGGGTAGCTGAAACTGATGTGATCGACCGTCAGGGCGTCGGCTTGCGTTGGTGCGTAAGGCAAGGAGTCGGGCATGGCAAGTATCGTCAGGTCGTTTACAATGGGAATGCCTGACATAATACGTATTAATACAAGTTGTCCCAATAACCTATTTTTATAACCTTAGAAGTGAAGGCGCACCGCCCCACTCCGAGGCCCCTGGAAGCCGACCGTGTCCACGTCCATTCTGCGCGACAGCACCACCTCGCTCTACGAACAGATCGCCCATCGTTTGCTGGAAGAGATTCAGCGCGGCGATTTCGAACCCACCGGCAAACTGCCGTCAGAAGCCGAACTGGGCGAACGCTTTGGCGTGAGTCGCGTCACGGTGCGCCTGGCAGTGGGCAAGCTCAGCGACGACGGCGTGGTGGAGCGCAAGCAAGGCAAGGGCACGTTCGTCGCCGCGAAGCAGGTTCGGCATGGCCTGGATGCGTTGCGCAGTTTCCATGAAGCCTTGTTATTGCAAGGGCTCAAACCGAGCATGCAGGTGATCAGCCACACGCTGCAGCCCGTTCCGGAAGCCTTGAAGGAGTTGTTTGAAGGCGCCCACGATTGCCTGCTGCTGGAGCGCCTGCATTTCGTGGATGACGAACCTATCGCCCTGGGCCGCAGCCATCTACCGGCCGAGTTGGCCGGCGTGGTCTGGACGGACGTCGAGCATCAACCGATCTACTCGATCCTGGAGTCGATCACCGGCCAGGCCGTCACCCGTGCCGACCTGGCCATCCGTGCGCAAGCAGCCGATGCAAGCCTGGCCAGTGCCCTGCACGTCAAACGCGGTGCCGCATTGCTGGTGATGGAACGCAGCTCTTACTTTGCCGACGGCCGTTGCTGCGACCGCACCACCTTCTTTATCCGTCCGGAACGCTATGCGTTTGTCCTCAGCGGCGTATTCAAATCCAGCCCTGCCAAATAGCGATCTGTACAGGTCATTTGGAGGGATCGGCAGATACGCGGCGGTGGGTCTTCTAGCGATAGCCCCGCGCCTGAACGTCGAACAGCTCGGCATAACGTCCACCCGCAGCCATCAGCTGGTTATGGCTGCCCTCCTCCAGAATCTGCCCGCGTTCCAACACAATAATGTGATCCGCACTGCGCACACTGGAAAAACGGTGGGAAATCAGCAGGGTCATGCGGCCCCTGGCATGCTCACGGAAGTGCTCGAACACCGCCGCTTCAGCCCCGGCATCCAGCGCGGCAGTGGGTTCATCGAGGATCAGCAGATCGGCATCCTGACGCATGTACGCCCGCGACAAGGCCACTTTCTGCCACTGCCCCCCGGACAGTTCCTGGCCTCCAAACCAGCGTCCCAGCTGGGTTGAATAGGTATGGCTCAAGCGCTCGATAAATTCCGCCGCCACGCCTTGAGTGGCAGCGCTGCGCCAGCGTGCCTGGTCGTCCAGGGCCTCGACGTCCCCCACGCCGAGGTTTTCGCCGACACTCATCTGGTAGCGGATGTAGTCCTGGAAAATAACGCCGATGCGCTGGCGCAGGGTGTGTTCGTCCCACTCCTGCAGGTCGCTGCCATCCAGCAGGATGCGGCCTTCATCCGGGGTATACAGACGGGTCAGCAGTTTGATCAGGCTGGTCTTGCCGGAACCATTTTCACCCACCAGGGCCAGGCTTTTCCCCGGTGCCAGGTGCAGGCTGATATTGCGCAGCGCGGCGGATCCGGCGCCTGGGTAGGTGAACCCCACCTGCTCGCAGCGCAGGCCATCGCCAGGGCGCGCACCCTGGGTGAGCCGGCCATGTGGCGTGATCACGGGGGTTTCAAGGTATTCATACAGGTCCGAGAGGAACAGGCTGTCGTCGTACAGCCCGGCAATGGCGCTGAGGCTGGCGGTGATTGCGGCCTGCCCCTGCTTGAACAGCACGATGTACATGGTCATCTGGCCCAGGCTCGTCTGGCCACGCACGGTGTCGAGTACCACCCAGGCGTAGGCCAGGTAAAACGCTGCGGTGCCCAGCAGGCCCAATGCGAAGCCCCAGGCATCGCGGCGCAACGTCAATTGGCGGTCCTCGGTATACAAACGCTGGGCGTTGTCGCGATAGCGCTGGAGGAACAGCGGTGCCAGGCCAAACAGCTTGACCTCCTTGGCATGGGACTCGTGGGAGAGCAACGATTCCAGGTAGTTCTGCCGGCGCGTCTCCGGTGCACGCCGGTGGAACAGGCGGAACGCATTGCCGGAGAAATGCGTCTCGGCGAAGAACACCGGCAACGCACCGACCACCAGAATCAACAGGGCCCACGGCGAAAAGTGCACCAGCAGGACTGCAAAGCTGACCAGCGAAATGAGGTTCTGCACCAACCCCAGTCCTTTGGTCACCAGGCTCAGCGGGCGCGTCGAAGCCCCCTGGCGCACGCGCACCAGCTTGTCGTAGAACTCGGCGTCTTCAAATTGCAGCAGCGAAAGGGTCTGGGCTTTCTCCAGGACCATCAGGTTGACCTTCACGCCCAGTTTCACCCGCAACAGCGACTGCTGCATCGACAGCGCCCGTTGCGCCGCCGCCAACAAAGCCAGCACCCCGGCCTCGGCCAGCACGTAGCGCATCACCGGCCACACGGGGGCCTGGCTGCCGGCCGCATGAACCTGCATGGCGTGGACCACGCCATCAACGATGCGCTGTCCAATCCAGGCGGCCAGTGCAGGCAGCAGTCCGGCGACAATCGTCGCCAGCAACAGCCCCGTGAACAGTGGCCGCGAGGTTTCCCACACCAGTCCCAGTGCCCTGCGCGCCTGGGTCGAAAACGCGCTCAATCGATTGAACAGCACCATGAATGGCACGGACTCCTTGAGGGGGGTGAAATCAGGCCGGACGGCCGAGAGCCATGGAGATGGGCAGTTCACTGCGCCACTCGCTCCCGGATCCAGGCGCGCCCCGGATTATGACAGGCCGTGACGCCAGAACCACGCGCATTCATCGATGTTCTTCCCAGGCGCGTCGTCGCCAGTGGTTGGCGTGACGTCTTTTGACTCGATGGCGGTTGGGCGCCCGACCTTACATCACGTCCTGACGCCCCGCGCGGCCCAGCGACCAGCCAAAGTTCATGCCCGCCGCCGCCAGCAGGATCGCGCCTGCGCCCATCACCTGCAGGGCGCTGAGGGGATGGGCGAAGGCTACCCAGTCGACCAGGATGGCAACAATCGGATAGATGAATGACAGCGCCCCGACCAGCGCCGTGGGGATTTTCTGGATGGCGCTGTACAGCAGGGTCGACATCAGCCCGGTATGGACCACGCCGATAATGATCAGGTAAGTCCAGGCGCCCTTGAGCGTTTCGCCCCCAGTGAAGTCCACGAACGGTGCCAGCACCAGCACGCCGACCACCATCTGGATCAGCACGATCAGGTGCGCGGGCAAATCCTTGAGACGCTTGGTGATCGCCGCCGCCACGGCATAGAAGAAGGCTGAAGCCAGGGCCAGGCAGACGCCCAGCACGTAGTCGGCACCGGTGGCCTGCCCACGGCCCTTGGCGGACACGATCAGCATCAGCCCGGCGAAGGCCAACAGCAGCCAGCCGACCTTGGCGATGCTGAGGCGTTCGGCAAAAAACAGCACACCCAGGCCGACCAGCATGAACGGCTGAACGTGGTAGACCACCGTGGCAATGGCAATAGAGGAATGGGTGTAGGCACCGAACAGCAGCACCCAGTTGAGGACCAGCGCCACCCCGCCCAGGCACACCAAAAGGAATTGCCGGGCAGTGATCCGGGAGCGACGCAGCACCCCAAGCGCCAGGCACGCGACCAGCATCGCCAGGGCGCCGAACAGGCAACGCCAGAACACCACCGCCTCCGGGCTCTGCCCCGACATGACGACGAACCAGCCGACTGTGCCGGAGATGACCATGGCCGAGATCATTTCGAGCGTCCCACGGGTTTGCGACTTCATCACTCACGGCTTCCTTGCTATCGACATCGCCATGGCCCAAGCCACCGTTCGCGGGGAAATAGGCTGGCAAATACAACTTTATAATGAACGTATGGCCGATATACTGAACATGGTGCCCAAGAGCGTCAACCCATTTAAGGATGGTTTATAAAACAAATGACCGATATAACGAACAATCTGCCGGGAAATAATCTGAGTCGAATCGATCTGCTGGCGCTGTCAATCAAGCGCGAGCGCCTGGCCGCCGGGCTTTCCTTGACCGAGCTGGCGAAGCGCGCCGGGGTAGCGAAGTCGACCTTGTCTCAATTGGAGTCGGGTATCGGTAACCCCAGCATCGAAACCTTGTGGTCGCTGGCGATGGCCATGGGCTTGCAAGTCACCCGGTTCTTCGAACAACCCCGGCAGGCCCTGCGGGTGATTCGCGCCAACGAGGGCATGACCGCCTATGCCGAGACGGCCCATTACGCAGCGACCCTGCTTGCCGATTGCCCGGCCGGCGTACAGCGCGACATCTACCGACTCAAGGTGCAGCCCGGCGAAGTTCGTTTGTCTCAGCCTCACCCGCAGGGCACCGTAGAGCATGTGGTGCTGTGCAGTGGCAGTGCACGTATCGGCCCGGCGAGTGGCCCGGTGTTGCTCAACGCCGGCGACTACATCAGCTACCTGGCGAATGTGCCGCATGTGTTCGAGGCACTTGAGGCGGACACCACGGCGGTGATGGTGATCGAGCATTCCTGAGGTGGGAGCACCCTGACGCCTGTCAAATCCGTAGCTGCCGAGCCCTGGCGAGGCGGCGTCGGCCGCGACTCGGGCTTGAATCGGCAGCGCGCCTGACGCAGCCTCGCTTGCGCTCGGCAGCTGCTACGGGGGGCCTTGATGGGGTTGGTATTCGTAGCAGCTGTCGAGCCCCGGCGAGGCTGCGTTGGCCGCGACTCGGGCTTGAATCGGCAGTGCGCCTGACGCAGCCTCGCTTGCGCTCGGCAGCTGCTACGAGGGGCAAGTCCGTGAGGTGGGCAGGGGGATCGCTAGCAACTTAACCCTTTTATCTCGTCAATTTTATCGAGCAGGACGCTAATAACCCCCGCCTTTTTTTTGGGGCCCCGTCAATTGCGCGTCAAGAGCGTGTGCGGCGCAACCCCAAACGCCTTGCGAAAAGCATGACTGAAGTGGGAGAAATCGGAAAAACCGAAGTCCAGTGCGGCTTGGGAAACGCTGCGCACCTGGCCGCACTCGATAGCCGCGCGACTGGCATTCAGCCGTTCTTTCCAGATCTCCGCGACCGGGCTTTTCTGATGACGGGCGAATGCACGGGTCACCGTGCGGGTGGACACGTGGTGGGCTTGGGCGATCAGTTCGATCGACAGTTCTCGCTCGCTCAGGTGGTGCTGGATGTAGGTCATTATCCGCGCATAAAGATCCAGCTCCTGATGGGTCGTCTTCAGGTCCTGAAGTTCCAGGCTGATCACGAGCAGGTCGATTATCGTGTTGGAGTAACGATTGCAAATGCCTCCATCCTCCAGAAGCACGGGAGTGTTCGCCATCTGGCGCAGCATCTCGCGCAGCGGCACCACGCCGGGGCGGCGGTCATCCAGCACCATTGCGGTGCATTCCGCAACACGCGGCAACCGCTCAGTCAGCAACTGCCGAGGGATGCGCATCAAGTGGTTTTCGCTCCCCCCCAGGCTGAATCGGAACGGCCGGGTTGCGTCATAAAGGAACAAATTACCCGCGCCCAGTGTGGCCTTGCGCCCCTCTTGCTCAAGTTCGCCATACCCATTGAGGGTGAAGCCCAGCCACAGGTCGTCTGCGGGGCCACTGCGTAAATGCCGCTCGGAACGGACCCAATGGTGCAGCGGGGACGACAGCCTGGAGACATCCAACGCCCCTACGCCGGAGACCTGGAGCGTTCCGTTGAAATCGCTCTGGGTCGAGGGTTTGCTGTCAGCCATAAGACAATGGCGACACACCACTTCTTTCCAGTAATCGAAGCGACGCGGTTGCGAAACGGCAAGGGTGGAATAGTGATTGTTCTGAGCCATGGCACTCACCTTAATGCAACGACTTGAAGCAGCGACACGCTGCCGGTCGATCTTGGAAAGCAAAATTCAGACCACGCCCTGCCCCTTTATCACTCCTGAGCCCTGGCATCGGGCATCTGTCTTTTCCAACCAAACGGTTGTCCTGGCGAACAAAGCGAGGCGGTTCGTACCTGCCTGACTATGACCTCACAGCCTGTCCAGCCCGCTACGCCTGAACCTGAAAAAAACAAGGAGCCGCCCATGGAATCTGCGATCGACAAACACCTTAGATGCCCACGGACGTTGTCCCGCCGGGTGCCCGAGGACTACCAGCCGCCCTTCCCTATGTGGGTCGGCCGCGCTGGCGAACAATTGAAGCAGGTAGCGATGGCTTACCTGGGCGTGCAGTTTCGCGGTGAGGCGCAGCGTGAGCGTGCCCTTAAGGCCATGCGCGACATCGTTGGCAGCTTCAGCCTGCCCGACGGCCCGCAGACCCACGACTTGACCCATCACACGGACAACAGTGGCTACGACAACCTGATGATCGTCGGCTACTGGAAGGATGCGGCGGCCTATTGCCGCTGGTTGCGATCACCGCCCGTCAATGACTGGTGGGCATCGCCGGATCGCCTGAACGACGGCCTGGGTTATTTTCGCGAAATCACCGCGCCGCGTGCCGAGCAGTTCGAAACCCTCTATGCGTTCCAGACGCAGTTGCCGGGGGTGGGCGCGATCATGGACACCACCAGCGGCGAGATCGAAGAGCACGGTTACTGGGGCTCGATGCGCGATCGTTTCCCGGCGTCCCAGACCGACTGGATGAGCCCCACGGGCGAACTGAAGGTGGTGCAGGGAGACCCGGCCAAAGGTGGCCGTGTCATCGTCATGGGCCATGACAACATCGCGCTGATTCGCTCCGGCCAGGATTGGGCTGACGCCGAGGCTGACGAGCGTTCACTGTACCTCGACGAAATCTTGCCGACATTGCAGGACGGCATGGATTTCCTGCGCGATAACGGAGCCCCCCTGGGCTGCTACAGCAATCGATTCGTGCGCAATATCGACCTCGACGGCAACTTCCTCGACATGAGCTACAACATCGGCCACTGGCGCTCGGTCGAGAAACTGGAACGCTGGGCGGAATCCCATCCCACCCACCTGCGCATCTTTGTCACCTTCTTCCGCGTGGCGGCCGGCCTGGTGAAGTTGCGGCTGTACCACGAAGTGTCGGTCTCGGACGCCAGGAGCCAGCTGTTCGAGTACATCAACTGCCACCCGCAGACCGGCATGTTGCGTGATGCAGGTGTCGCGCAAAGCTGACACCCGGCACCGCCCCATTCGTCCCGATTATTTTTTGGCCCTCATCTCTAGCGCATGGGGTCGGGGCCACTTTTTGACAGGCATCTGACCATGAAGTGGCACCGGGCTGAGCTGTCCTGTTCAGCCAAGCGAGTGTCCTGTTCAACCAAGCCGCAGTGGCAAAAGAGGCCTAATTTGTTCTCCATTACGACCCGGAACGATCCGACCCCGAAAGTGCTGGAAGTGTTTGAACAGCCTCAAGTCTTCCCGCCGATCATCGATGAAATCAAGGAAAATCATGGCCATTATTCGACCCACGCTTGATCAACTGCAGGACCTCGCCACCCAGTTGCACATGCAGCTGACGCCGGAGCAGGCTGCGCAGTACCTGGACCTGATGCAACCGAGTTTCGACGCGTACGACCTGGTCGATGAGCTGCCTGATTTCGTTCCGCCCGTACGCTACGAACGCAGTTCGGGCTATCGACCCTCGGACAAGGAAAACCCGTTGAACGCCTGGTACTACCGGGCTGAAGTGAACGGGGCCCGTGAGGGCCTGCTGGCCGGCAAAACCGTCGCGCTGAAAGACAACATCGCCCTGGCAGGCGTGCCGCTCATGAACGGCGCTGCGCCGCTGGCCGGTTTCGTGCCTTCATTCGACGCCACCGTGGTCACGCGCCTGCTGGATGCCGGGGCGACGATCCTGGGCAAGGCCACCTGTGAACATTACTGTTTGTCCGGCGGCAGTCACACCTCTGACCCAGCCCCCGTGCACAACCCCCATCGTCACGGTTACGCCGCCGGTGGATCTTCCTCGGGCAGTGCAGCGTTGGTCGCGGCCGGAGAGGTGGACATGGCCGTTGGCGGTGATCAAGGCGGGTCCATCCGAATCCCGTCATCCTTCTGCGGCACCTACGGCATGAAGCCGACCCACGGCCTGGTGCCCTACTCCGGGGTCATGGCGATTGAAGCCACGATCGATCATGTCGGCCCCATTACCGCCAACGTGCGCGACAACGCGCTGATGCTGCAAGCCATGGCCGGCGCGGATGGGCTTGACCCGCGCCAGGCTGCGCCGCAAGTCGACGACTATCACAGCTACCTGTCGAGGGGCGTGCGCGGGCTCAAAATCGGTGTGTTGCAAGAGGGCTTCGCACTGGCCAACCAGGACCCTCGCGTCGCCGAGAAAGTGCGTGACGCCATCGCCCGTCTCGAGGCGTTGGGCGCACAGGTCGAGGCGGTGTCCGTTCCCGAGCACAACCTGGCGGGCTCGTTGTGGCACCCCATCGGCTGCGAAGGCTTGACCATGCAGATGATGCATGGCAACGGCGCGGGCTTTAACTGGAAAGGCCTCTACGATGTCGGCCTGCTGGACAAACAGGTCGGCTGGCGCGAGCAGGCCGACCAATTGTCCGCGTCGCTCAAGCTGTGCATGTTCGTCGGCCAATACGGGCTGAACCACTACAACGGACGTTATTACGCCAAGGCGCAAAACCTCGCGCGCTTCGCCCGGCAGGGCTATGACAAGGCGCTGCAGACCTACGACCTGCTGGTGATGCCGACTACGCCGATCATTGCCCAACCTCACCCACCGGCGGATTGCTCGATCACTGAGTACGTGGCGCGCGCGCTGGAAATGATCGGCAACACCGCGCCACAGGACATCACCGGGCATCCCGCCCTGTCGATTCCGTGCGGGCGGGTAGACGGCCTGCCCGTCGGGCTGATGCTGGTCGCCAAACACTATGCCGAAGGCACCCTTTACCAGGCTGCGGCGGCGTTTGAAGCATCCGTGGACTGGCGCACGCTCTGAGCCGTCTACGGGCGCCGCCGGCGCCCGTAGAACAATAAGAAATCCAATGACTTTACCACCGTGTTGACTGATAGGAGTGACCCCATGAATACAGCGACTTCAACGCCCGGCGAAAGAGCCTGGGCATTGTTTCAAGTCCTCAAGAGCAAGGAACTCATCCCGGAGGGCTATGTCGAGCAGCTCTCGCAATTGATGGAGCACGGCTGGAGCCCCGAGAACGGCGCCCGTGTGGTGGCCAAGGCATGGGTCGATCCGCAGTTCCGGGCACTGTTGCTCAAGGACGGCACCGCGGCCTGCGCCCAGTTCGGCTACACCGGCCCCCAGGGCGAATACATCGTCGCCCTGGAGGATACGCCGACGCTGAAGAACGTGATTGTCTGCAGCCTGTGCTCCTGCACCAACTGGCCGGTCCTCGGCCTGCCACCGGAGTGGTACAAGGGTTTCGAGTTTCGCGCACGCCTGGTCCGGGAGGGGCGCACGGTACTGCGCGAGCTGGGGACGGAGTTGCCCCGGGACATGGTGGTCAAGGTCTGGGACACCAGCGCCGAAAGCCGCTACCTGGTCGTGCCGGTCAGGCCTGAAGGCTCAGCACACATGAGCGAAGAGCAGCTTCGAACGCTGGTGACCAAAGACGTGCTGATCGGCGTCGCCCTGCCCCGCGTGGGCTGAAAACAACACCTCATCATCGTTCACTCCCGGAGTTTTGATTATGGATGGCTTTCACGATCTCGGCGGTTTCCAAGGCTTTGGAAAAGTCCCTCACACCATCAACAGCCTGAGCTACAAACAGGTGTTCAAGCAGGACTGGGAGCATCTGGCCTACAGCTTGATGTTCATCGGTGCCGACCACTTGAAAAAGTTCAGCGTGGACGAAGTGCGTCACGCCGTCGAACGCCTGGATGTGCGCCAGCATGTCGGCACCCAGTACTACGAACGCTACGTCATCGCGACCGCCACCCTGCTGGTCGAAACCGGCGTGATCACCCAGGCGGAGCTTGATCAGGCCTTGGGCTCCCACTTCAAGCTGGCGAATCCCGCCCATGCCGAGGGCCGCCCGGCGATCACGGGGCGGCCGCCCTTCGAGGTGGGGGATCGGGTGGTGGTGCGAGACGAATATGTGGCTGGGCACATCCGCATGCCCGCCTACGTGCGCGGCAAGGAAGGCGTGGTCCTGCACCGCACGTCAGAGAAATGGCCGTTCCCCGACGCGATTGGGCATGGCGATGTAAGCGCCGCCCATCAACCCACCTACCACGTCGAGTTTTCCGTGAAAGACCTGTGGGGGGATGCGGCCGATGAGGGTTTTGTGGTGGTCGACCTGTTCGAAAGCTACCTGGACAAGGCCGCCGGCGCGCACGCGGTGAACCCATGACAGACGGCGCCCAGGCAAGCCGACTGCCGGTGACGGTCCTTTCGGGCTTCCTCGGCGCCGGCAAAACCACCCTGCTCAACCACATCCTGCGCAATCGCGAAGGCCTGCGCGTGGCCGTCATCGTCAATGACATGAGCGAAGTCAATATCGATGCCGAAGAGGTGCAGCGCGATGTCGCGCTGCACCGTGGTCGCGATGAGTTGATCGAGATGAGCAACGGTTGTATCTGCTGCACCCTGCGCGCCGATTTGCTCGAGCAGATCAGTATGCTCGCACGCCAACAGCGTTTCGATTACCTGCTGATTGAATCCACGGGGATCTCCGAGCCGATGCCGGTCGCGGAGACGTTCGCCTTCCTTGACGCTGACGGCTTCAGCCTCAGCGAACTGGCGCGCCTGGACACCTTGGTGACGGTGGTCGATGGCAGTCGCTTCCAGGAACTGCTCGAATCGCCGGACACCGTTGATCGCGACGACGCCACGCCAGACGCACCCAAGCGCCACCTGGCCGATCTGCTGATCGAACAGGTGGAGTACGCCAACGTCATTCTCGTCAACAAGCTGGACCTCATCGATGCCGCGCAGTACCAGGCCGTGCAGGCGATCCTCACAGGGCTTAACCCGACGGCGCGGATCATGCCGATGGCCCACGGTAACATCCCATCAGCCAGCCTCCTCGGCACCCATCTGTTTGATTTACCCAGCCTCGCAGCGTCGCCGGGCTGGATGCGGAAAATGGAAGCGACCGACGCGCCGTTGTCCGAATCGGACACCTATGGCGTGACGTCCTGGGTGTACCGTGAGCGCGCGCCTTTCCACCCGCAACGGTTGCTCGACTTTCTCCAGCAGCCCTGGTGCAACGGGCGGTTGCTGCGCAGCAAAGGTTACTTCTGGCTCGCCAGCCGCCACCTGGAAACCGGCCTGCTGGTGCAAAGCGGCAAGCGGTTCCAGTGGGACTATGTCGGGCGCTGGTGGAACTTCATCGAGCCGTCGCAATGGCCCCGGGACGAATACCGGCTGCGGGGCATCAGGGCCAAATGGGACAGCGTGGTCGGCGACTGCCGGCAGGAGTTGGTGTTTATCGGCCAGGGACTCGACACCGACGCGTTACAGCGCGAGCTCGACCACTGCCTGCTGAGCGCGCCGGAAATCGCCGCCGGCCCACTGGCCTGGCAAGCGCTGCCAGGGGCGACAGCCTTTGACCAACAGGCCCTTGTCCGCATACCCACACAGCCCATGGCGATTGACCCCATTTGATCCGAGATAGAGGTGCCCCATGCTCTTTTTCAGCCGAACCAGCCGCTGGGTATTGGCTCCGCTTGCCGACAGACTGGATGAGCCTGACCAGGCGAGTACACCGCTGTCGTCGAGCAACCCGTTATTGCGTCGCATCCTGGCGGGCGTAGAGACATTGCTGCAAGAGCGGCGAGCCCTGAAAGCACAGACACACGCGCTGGCATTGGAAGCCACCCAACTGGCCGAGCACCTGGCCCGCCGCGACGCGCTTTTACAGGAGCAGGAGGCGCGCTGGGCACTTATCGCTCAAGGCGCAGGTGACCTGTTTTGGGAACTGCAACCGGCAGGTGTTGCTGCACCCGCACCGGAGTGGGCCATGAGGTGGACAGGGTCCGCGTCGATCCCGACCCAAGGTATTGATCAACTTGGCCGCTGGAACGAGCACCTGCACGCGACGGACCGGCAACGCCTTCTCGACGCGCTGGCCCGGCACCTGAGTGATCGCAGCGGGCGAACGCCCTTTGCGCTGGACGTACGCATGGCCCTTGCATCAGACGGTGACTATCGTTGGCGCAGGATCAGCGGTGTGGCGCGCCGGGATGCGCAAGGCGTACCGGTCGCCGTCGGCGGAAGCCTGCGTGACATTCATGAACAGCGCCTGCACGAAGAGTCACTCGAACTGGCGGCCACACGCTTCGAGATTTCCCGTGAAATGCTCCATGACGGGCTCTGGGACATAGAGGTGGTGGCGGGTGATCCGGCGAACCCGAACAACACCATCTGGTGGTCTTCGCAAATGCGGCGACTGCTGGGGTACACCACGGCTGAGGAATTTCCCAACACATTGGAAAGCTGGACCTCACGCTTGCATCCAGACGACAGCGCACGGGCAATCGCGGCGTTTGTCGCCCACGTCGAAGACCGCAGCGGAAAAACACCCTTTGATGTCGATTATCGGCTCAAGCACAGCAGTGGCAATTACCGCTGGTTTCGCGGCCGTGGGCAAACGCGACGCGCAGAGGACGGTTCCCCGCAAAGAGTGGTGGGCGCCATCACCGATATCCATGCCCACCATGAAGAAAACAGCATGCGTGAGGCTCAGGAACACCAGCACCGAGTAATGCAGGAGACCCTGCGCAAGCTGACGCACATTGTCGCCACCATCCAGGGCATCGCCAGCCAGACTAACCTGTTGGCCTTGAACGCCGCCATTGAAGCCGCCCGCGCTGGCGAAGCCGGACGCGGGTTCGCGGTGGTCGCCGATGAAGTTCGCAAGCTGGCGACCCGCACCAGCCAGGCGACCCAGCAAGCGGCCGACATGATGGACAGCTAGCGCCACGGGCCGAGTCGTGAGCAGCGCAACTATTGGCCGTACAAACCCAACAATAAGAACCAGGTGTCGTTATGCGTGATTATCAAGCTGTGGCCACATCCTTCAATTACCAGCAGACCGCCGAACTGGCTTTGCAAGGCGACCTGACTGCCCTGAACGCCTGCGTCGAATGCTGCGACCGGCACGCCCACGACGACGCCGTGGCGTTGTATTGCGAAGCGCAGGATGGCAGCGCCGCCCAATACACATTCAGCCAATTGCAGGCCAGCGCCGCCCGCTTCGGCCATTTTTTGCGCGAGCAAGGGGTAAAACCGGGCGACCGCGTTGCCGGCCTGATGCCGCGCACGGTTGAACTGCTGATTGCCATCTTGGGGACCTGGCGGGTGGGCGCGGTCTATCAACCGCTCTTCACCGCATTCGGTCCCAAGGCGATCGAGCAACGATTGGGCTGCTCCAACGCGCGCTGGATCGTGACGGATGCGCAGAACCGTCCC
Organism: Pseudomonas sp. Yb2C2; assembly: GCF_052112325.1. Taxonomy (NCBI): domain Bacteria; kingdom Pseudomonadati; phylum Pseudomonadota; class Gammaproteobacteria; order Pseudomonadales; family Pseudomonadaceae; genus Pseudomonas; species Pseudomonas sp. Yb2C2. The sequence continues at coordinate 109,618 of NZ_JAVAJK010000020.1, forward strand.
AAGCTGGATGAGATCGGCAACTGCCCAAGCGTGATCGTAACCGGCGAGGGCCCGCAGAACCCCGGCGACTACCCGTTCTGGAGCATCCTGGACGGCCAAGACGTCGAGTGCGAACCGGTACTGCTGGACGCCAGCGCGCCGTTCCTGCTGATGTGCACATCGGGTACCACGGGGCCGGCCAAGCCTCTGGAAGTGCCGTTGCGCGCCATTCTCGCCTTCAAGGGTTATATGCGCGACTCCATTGGCCTGCAGCAGGACGACCGGTTCTGGAACCTGGCCGATCCCGGCTGGGCCTATGGCCTGTATTACGCGGTGACCGGCCCGCTGGCCTGTGGTCATGCCACGCTGTTCTACAACGGCCCTTTCACGGTGGAAAGTACCTGCCGAGTCATTGCCAAGTACGCCATCAGCAATCTGGCCGGCTCCCCAACGGCCTATCGCCTGCTGATCGCCGAGGGGGCAGCGTTCGCCGACGCCGTGCGCGGCCGCCTGCGTGCCGTCAGCAGTGCCGGCGAGCCGCTCAACCCACACGTGATCCGCTGGTTTGCCGAGCAGCTCGGCGTGACCATTCACGATCATTACGGCCAGACGGAAATCGGCATGGTGTTGTGCAATCACCATGGTTTGCGTCACCCGGTCCGTGAGGGCTCGGCGGGTTATGCGGTGCCCGGCTACCGCATCGTCGTGCTGGACGACGCGCATCGGGAATTGCCGGCGGGTCAGCCGGGCGTCCTGGCGGTGGATCGCGAGCGCTCGCCCCTGTGCTGGTTCGATGGCTACCTGGGTATGCCCACCCGGGCCTTTGTGGGGCGCTATTACCTGAGCGGCGACAGTGTGGAGCTGAATGACGACGGCAGTATCAGCTTCGTCGGCCGCAATGATGATGTGATCACGACGTCCGGCTACCGCGTCGGGCCGTTCGACGTCGAGAGCGCGCTGATCGAACACCCCGCGGTGATCGAAGCGGCGGTGATCGGCAAACCTGACCCGCAACGCACCGAGCTGATCAAAGCCTTTGTCGTGCTCGACAGCCAGTACCAGCCCAGCGCCGAGCTGGCCGAAGTACTGCGCCTGCATGTACGGCAGCGCCTGGCTGCCCATGCCTATCCCCGGGAAGTGGAGTTCGTCGAGCAACTCCCCAAGACCCCCAGCGGCAAGTTGCAGCGCTTTATCCTGCGCAATCAGGAAATTGCCCGGCAGCAGGCGCCCGGGACATGAACGCGTGGCCGGTGTGCCGGAGCGCCAGGCGTGTGCGCAATCCGAGGCACGGCGTGTGCTGAACCGATCAGACTTCCAGCGCAAAGCCTCGGAGTTATTCAAGGAGCGCAGTTTCAACCAGGTCAGCATGCGTGAACTCGCCGCGCATGTCGGTATAAGCCCGGGGGCGATCTATCACCATGTGGAAAGCAAAGAGGCGCTGCTTTACGAACTGCTGATGGAGCTGTATCAAACCCTGTTGTCCCAGGTGCACGGCATCAAGAATCGCGGATTGGCACCCGATCAACGCCTGGCCCAACTGATCGACTGTCACCTTCAATTGCATGAACACATGACCGGACACTTCAAGCTGGCGGTCATGGACGCCAATTGCCTGGGCGACTCGATGCAGGCAAGCGTCCAGCAACTGCGGCGTGCCTATGAGTCGGAAATAATGGATCTGATCGGCCAGGCAGGCCATCCACCGGGCGGGCCGTTGCGCGAGGGTGCGCTCACGGCCATTTTGCCCATGCTGAACAGTCTACCCACCTGGTTAAGCCCGATGCTCGATAACGCTCAACGTCGAACCATTACGAAGACCATTGCCTGTGCGGTGTTACAGGCTATTGATTCCCTGCCCTGAGCCCACCATGCCCCATACTGAAACGCCAGCCGGGCCCGGAACGGATTGCCGGAACGCCTCATCAATCAGCACAGAACCCCGAACCGTCAGCGGCGCTGATGCATGGAGTGCAGAATCGCCGCCGATATCTGCTCAAGGGGCAACTCACGCTCCACGGCCCCCAGTTTGAACGCCTCCTTGGGCATGCCATACACCACGCAGGACTCTTCGTCCTGGCCCAGGGTGCGGGCGCCGTTGTCGTGCATTTCCTTCAGGCCCCGGGCGCCGTCGTCGCCCATCCCCGTCATGATGATCCCCAGCGCGTTACTCCCGGCACTGCGGGCCACCGAACGAAACAGTACATCAACGGAAGGTCGATGCCGGCTGACCGGAGGTCCGTCGACAATTTCCACCTGGTATTGGGCACCGCTGCGCTTGAGCACCATGTGCCGACCACCAGGGGCAATCAGCGCACAACCGGGGATAACCCGGTCACCGTTCTTCGCCTCCCTGACCTCGATCTCGCACAATCGATTGAGGCGCTCGGCAAACGCGGCGGTGAAGTGTTCGGGCATGTGCTGCACGATGACGATGCCCGGGCAGACCCTGGGCAAGGCGGTCAATACCAATTCCAGGGCTTGGGTGCCGCCCGTGGACGTACCAATGGCGACAATGTTCTCGGTGGTGCGCGCCATTGCCTGGGCGCCCGCCGGCAATATGACGTCAGCCGTCAGCCTGGCGGGAGCGCGCTCGCTGGAAGGCACCATGCGTTTCATATTGGCCCGCGCGGCGGCCTTGACGGCCCCCGCTAATTCATCGGCACTGTCGGTCAGAAACTGGCGCAGGTTGAGTTGTGGCTTGGTCACAATGCTGACCGCGCCGGCCGCCAGCGCCTGCATGGTGGTGGCCGCACCCTTTTCGGTCAGCGTGGAGCAGATGACCACGGGCGTGGGATGTTCGGCCATCAACTTCTTGAGGAACGTGATGCCATCCATCCGTGGCATCTCCACGTCCAACACAATCACATCCGGCCATTGCTTGTTCATTTTGTCCATGGCGAACACCGGGTCTGCCGCCGCGCCGATAACCTCGATAGCGGGGTCTTGCCCCAGGGTCGCCGTCAGCACCTGACGCACCACGGCGGAATCATCAATGATCAGCACTTTGATAAGGCTCATGTCGCACGCTCTCCATGAGGGCTGCTGGGGGTTCACTTCAAGGCCAGGTAGTTGAGTTCGATTTCGCCGTTGGCCAGATCGAACACAATCGTCCGATAACCCACGCCTTCCACATGGAAGTGTTGACACCGCAACTGATGCAGGTCGAGCAGGCGCATGGCCTGTTCGACATTGCGCTGGCCGACGTAATCATTGTCCGAGCGCACAAGCCCGGGAAACATGTTCCCACCGCCGAATACGCTGATCCTGAACTCCGTCGGCAGGGCCTTGATCGACTGTATTCGAGCGAGCAACAGTTCAAAGGCTTCGTTGCCGTAGCGACCATCCAGGACGCCCTGTTTGGTCACGGCGCGCTGTGGCAGCAGGTAGTGACACATGCCCCCCAGCAAGCGCCGGGGATGCCAGAACACTAATGCAACACACGATCCCAGCACCGTACGCAGGCGAATCGCACCCGAGCCGAAAAACCAATCGCCGGGATTCAGGAACACCTCGTTGGGCGGTCGACTGTCAGGCATGCGGCCTCCGGTAGATGGAAGGCTTGACCAGCCGCAGCTGATCGGTGATGCCGTTGAGGCTCTCCGAATGGCTGACCAGAAAGTACCCGCCCGGCTTGAGGTGGCTGACCAGGCGCTTGACCACCTGCACTTTGGTGTCGTTGTCAAAATAGATCATCACGTTGCGCAGGAAGATCACATCGAACATCCCCAGTTTCGGCAGCGGGTTATTCAGATTGATCGACTGGAAATCGATCTTCGCCGCCAGTGCCGGGTCGACCATGAAACAACCGTGGTTGGCGCCCACGCCCTTGAGGCAATACTTGTTCAACAGCGCCTCGGGGATGCCGCGTATGCCGTCGAGGGGATAACGCCCAAGGCGGGCTTTTTCCAATACCCGGCTGCTGATGTCCGACGCGACAATCTCCCAAGGCCGGCCGGCGAGGTTGTCTGCCAACACCATTGCCAGGGTGTAGGGTTCTTCGCCGGTCGAGCAGGCGCCACTCCATATGCGCAACGGCCCGCTGCCGCGCAGCTCGGGCAACGCAACATCGCGCAGGAAGTCAAAATGCTTGGGCTCACGAAAAAAGTAGGTTTCGTTGGTGGTCAGCATGTCCACCGCGACCTGCAACTCCACGCTGTCCTTCATCAACACCTTGTAGTACGCACCGTAGGTATTGAGCTTGAACACTTGCAGCCGCTTGGCCAGGCGAGCGCTCACCAACTGTTTCTTGGCGTCGGACAGGCTGATGCCGGCGATTTGATAAATGAGGTCACGGAACTGCACGAACTCGGCGTCAGAGAGGATCACGTTCATCAGGACATTCCCCCAGCCTGTTCAGGCGATCGAAGGTAGCGAAGACTCAAGGTTGGCCAGCGCATCGACCTGTTCCAGGGACAACACGCGACCGATGTCCAGCAACAGCACGAAACCGCTCTCCAGTTTGCCGATGCCCAGTAAAAAGTCGGCCCTGACATCGGTGCCGAAATTCAACGAGGGTTCGATGTCCTGGTCGGCGATTTCCAGGACCTCGCTGACCGCATCGACAATGATGCCCACCGGCTTGCGCTGGGCATTGGCCTGTACCTCAAGGATCACAAAGCAGGTCCTTGGAGTCTGCACCGTGCGTTCGCCACGGAAGCGCACCCCCAGGTCGAGCACGGGCACCGCCGCGCCGCGCAGGTTAATCACCCCGCGTATGCTGGGAGGCAGCAACGGCACGCTGGTGATCGGCCCGTATTCGATGATTTCCCGAACGTTGAGCGTGCCCACGGCGAACATCTCCTCCCCCAGCACAAAGGTAAGGTACTGGCTCGGGCTCGAGACGCTGGGATTGCCTGGACTGTCGATGGGTGGGGCCATGATTCACCTCGGGTCAAATACGTTTTCGTCTTCATCAGGGGCGCTTCGCACCCCGGCGCGGGACAAGCCCGCTCACCACAACAGCCCTATCCGCCGGGGGTTCAGCGTTGAGATACCTATACAGAGATCAGGCCGGCTATCTCATCGACACACAGCACATGCTCGATCTGCAGGAGCGTGACGAACTCGCCTCGCACCTTGGTCATCCCCCCGATGAAGTCGGTGCGAATGTGATTGCCGAACGCCGGAGCGGGCTTGATATCGATCTCGAGTATCTCGATCACTTCGCTGACCGAGTCCACCACCACCCCCAGGACCTGGGATTCGCCCTCCTTCGCCGCCTCAAGGATGACGATGCAGGTGCGACTGCCCAGTACCGTCGTGCCCTTGCCGAAACGCGCCTTGAGGTCCACGACCGGCACTACCGAGCCGCGCAGGTTGATAACCCCCCGCAGGAATTCCGGCATCATCGGTACGCTGGTCACCTGGTTGTATTCGATGATTTCACGAACGCTCAGGGTATTGACCGCGTACATCTCCTCGGCCGCCAGGAAGGTCAGGTACTGCAAGGGTTCATCCACTGGCGACACAGGTTCGACAGCGCCCTGCATGACCGCTGAGGTGCCCATGGGTCAACTCCCGAAGCGGACGAAACCGCCGTCCGAGGAGCGACTGTCCAGGTCCTGGGTGGACATGGCTCGGCTGATCTGGGGCATCGAGACATTGCGCCCGGCACGTTTGCTTTGCACGGTGAAAAACCCCATGAGTTCCTGCAACTGCTCGGCCTGGCCACTCATTTCCTCGGCCGTCGCCGCCAGTTCCTCGGAGGCCGACGCGTTTTGCTGGGTCAGTTGGCTCATCTGCGACATCGCGCTGTTGATTTGTTCGGAACCGATGGATTGTTCTTCCGAGGCAGCCGCAATTTCCTGCACCAGGTCCGAGGTCTTGGCAATCGACGGCACAATCTCGTCCAGCAGGTTGCCCGCCCGTTCGGCCAGGGCCACGCTGTTCTTGGCCACCTCACTGATTTCCTGTGCGGCAATCTGGCTGCGTTCCGCCAGTTTGCGCACTTCGGCCGCGACCACTGCAAAGCCTTTGCCGTGCTCGCCGGCCCGTGCCGCTTCGATCGCCGCGTTGAGCGCCAGCAAGTTGGTCTGGTAGGCAATGGAATCGACGATGCCGATTTTTTCGGCGATGGTTTTCATCGCCGCCACGGTGTCCTTCACGGCTCGACCGCCTTCCGACGCTTCCTTGTTGGCTTTGCCCGCCATGCCGTCGGTGACCTTGGCATTTTCGGTGTTCTGGGAAATGGACGCTGACATTTGCTCCATCGACGCCGAGGTCTGTTCGACCGATGCCGCCTGCTCGGAAGCCGACTGGGCCATGCTTTGGGCGGTGGCGGAGATCTCTTCCGAAGCACTCGACAGCGAGTCCGCCGAGCCGCGCACTTCGCCGATGATTTCCGAGAGTTTTTCCACGGTGCCATTGACCGAGTGCTTCAGCTCCAGGAACTTGCCCTGGTAGTCGCCGGTAATGCTGCGGGTCAGGTCGCCGGCGGCCATCGCCGACAGCACCTCCATGGCCTCGGTGATCGGTACGATGATCGCGTCCAGAGAACCGTTGATACCGAGGATGATGCGGCGGAAATCGCCCTGGTGCCGGGCGGCGTCAGGGCGGGTGTCCAGCTTGCCGATCAGCGCACTGTCGCTGATCTCGCTGGTATCTTCCACAAGGGCCAGGATATTGGCGCGCAGTTGCTCGACGTTTTCATTGATGAAGGCTTTCTTGCCGGGGAAACGCTCCAGAGGCGCGGACAAATCCCCTTCGCCGAACGCGCGAATACAGGCCATGGCTTTTTTCTTCACGTTGATATGGCCGTTGACCATGTCATTGATGCCCTGGCCGATATCCCGGTACGAACCCGAGAAGCCCTCGACGTCAATCATCACGTCAATGTCACCTTTTTCATGCTCGCTGGACATGTGCTGCATTTGATTGATCAGCGCCAGGATGTTGGTGCGCAACAGCTCAATGTTGTCGTTGATAAAGGCTTTTTTGCCGGGGAATTGTTCCAGGGGCGCAGACAGATCACCGTTACCGAAGGCGCGTATGCAGGCCATAGCTTTTTTCTTCACTGCGATGTGGCCGTTGACCATATCGTTGATGCCCTGGGCCATGGAGCGGTAACTGCCATGAAAACGGCCGGCATCGATCTGTGCATCGATCTCGCCCTTGTCGTGTTCACTGGACATACGGTCCATCTCCACGATCAATTCATGCAGGTTCGCGCCCAACTGCTGCATGCTCGCCATCAGGCTGGTGGTGTCTCCCGCCTTGAGCGTTGCCTTGGCATTCAACTCGCCAGCCGATAGACGTGCCGCATAGGCTTGCACCACGGTAGGTTCCGCCCCGAGCCGGCGCATCAGATTGCGCCCCAGCAAGACACCGATCAGCAGGGTAGCCACCAGGGTCAGGCCGCTCACCAGCAGGATGAGGGTGCGTGCGTTCTTCTCGGTGGTGGTGGCAAGCACCTGGCCCTTGCGCCCCAGTTCCAGGTTGTATTCACGCAGCTCGCCGATCGCCGTGAGCACGGCGGTCTGCAGGGGCTGGCTCGTCTCGATCAATGCACGGGCCGAGGCCTGGTCACCGTCATCGATGAGCTTGTCGAAGTGCGTCTGCAACGCCGCAAACTCAGCCAAGTGGCCGCGCAGTTGTTTCAACAACGCCGTATCGTGCTCGTCGGAGGTCAACTCGGCCTGATAGCGATCCAGGGCTTTGCCTACGGCACTGAAATCCTGCGCCACGCTGGCCGCGTAAGCCGGCACGCTGGTTTTGTCGGTCTCGTTCAAGCGTTGCCATTGCAAGGCGTGCAGGTCGGTGAAGGCCGCGGCGGCGCGGTCGATCTCCAGCAGGCTGGGCACCGTGTTGACGTTGGCATAGCTGGCGCTCGTATTGATTTCACCGGCCAGGTACAGGCTGGTGCCACCCAACACGCAGACACCCAGCATGGCTGTGAAAACCAGCAACATGATATTTCTAATAACAGTCATGGCGAGGCACTCCTGATGACGCTTCAATGAGTCGATAAAGGGCTTGGGATCGAACGATGTGGGGTTTCCTTGGCAACCTGTCCTAGCAAATTCGGGATATCCAGGATCAGCGCAACGGCTCCACTTCCGAGGATGGTGAACCCGCCCAGCCCATGGGCATCACCAAACACTTTGCCCAGTGGCTTGATCACGGTTTGGAACTCCCCCTGCAGGCGATCGACCACCAGGCCGGCACGCAAGCCTGCGTATTGCACGACGACCACGTTTTCCCGGTTGCCTCCAGGCTCTTGCACATCAAACATGTCGCGTAGCCGCAGGATTGGCAGCACCTCGCCCCGCAGGTCCAGGTAGCCGGTTTCGGTGCCCCGCTGAGGGGCCAGCTCGATACACTCCTCCACCATGTTCAGCGGAATCACGTAAGAAGCCTTGCCCACCCCGATCAGGAAACCGTCAATGATCGCCAGCGTCAGCGGCAGGCGGATGCGCACCGTGGTGCCCTGTCCGACTTCGCTCTCGAGACTGACGCTGCCGCGCAACGCCGTGATATTGCGCTTCACGACGTCCATGCCTACGCCACGCCCGGACAGGTTGCTGACCTGGTCGGCCGTGGAGAATCCCGGCTCGAAGATCAAATTCAGAATGTCTTTGTCCGACGGCTGCTGGCCCTCTCCCACCAAACCACGCTCACGGGCCTTGGCCAGGATCTTGTCCTTGGCCAGGCCACCGCCGTCGTCGGACACCTCGATCACGATGCTGCCGGATTCGTGATAGGCATTCAGGCGTACCGTGCCCTGGGCCGGCTTGCCCCGCTGGAGGCGCGTCGACGCAGGCTCGATGCCGTGGTCCATGGCATTGCGCACCAAATGGGTCAGCGGGTCGCCAATGCGTTCGACGACGGTCTTGTCCAGCTCGGTCTCACCGCCGCCGATGTGCAGCACGATGTCCTTGCCCAACTCTTTTGAGACGTCCCGCACCACCCGCTGGAACCGCGTGAAGGTTGCGCCGATCTGCACCATGCGCAGGGTCAGCGCCGAGTCGCGTACTTCCTCGACCAGCCGCGATAACAGGCTGGTGGCTTCGATCATCTCGCCAATCCCACTGCGTACCGCCACCAGGTTGGCGCCGGCACCGGCAATGATCAGCTCGCCGACCAGGTTGATCAGTTGGTCCAGCTTGGCGGCATCGACCCGAATCAGGTTGCCTTCGTTACTCGCCGCGCTTTTGCCGGCCTTGACCGGCGGCGTTGTCGAATCCTGGACATCAGGCTCGCTGCGCGTTTCGACCGGTGCCTGCTCGGCGTCCTGGGTCACGAGCAAGGCCTGGGCCTCGGTCAGTGTGCCGCAACGCACCAGCAGCTCGATCAGCGCGGCGTTGTCTTCCGGCAACTCGTCGAGATGGGTCCGACACGCCTGCACCGTGGCATTCGGCGCAAGGATGCGAACCAGCGCGTCCTCGCGGACAAAATCAAAGGCGCCGTCGATGACCTCCAGGGACGCGTCGCTGGCCAGTGCGAGTTCAAACCCGAGGTAGTTGGTTTCCGGGTCCATGGCGGTCATGGGCGGCAACCCATCGAACAAGGTAACGGTGTGCAGCAAACGCCCCAGCGTGCTCAGATAGCGCAGGAACGCCAAGGGGTCCATGCCATTGCGCAACACATCCGGGCCAAAGCGCAGCGACAAATGCCAATGGCCGGGACTGGCGCCTGGCTCATCCGCCGGCGCCGGCGCTTGAAGGGTAGGCGCCGGGGTCGAGACCGCCGCGTCCAGATACAGCGACAGCCGCTCAATGAGCGCTTGACCCTGAGCCCGCACCGGTTCGTCCAGGCGATCCAGGTTGCCGTCCTCGGCCAGCAGGTCGATCAATTGGCCGATATGGTCACGGGCGTCGAGGAACAACGCACTCAACGCCTCGTCGACGCGCACTTCCAGGCTGCGCACCCGGTCCAGCACGCTTTCGGCGACATGGGTGAACTCAACGATCGGCATCAAGCCAAACAGGCCGGCCGACCCCTTGATGGTGTGGGCCACGCGGAACAGGCCGTTGATGGTGTCCAGGTCCTGGGGCGACTTCTCGATCTGCAGCAGCGCATCTTCCATTTGCAACAGAAGCTCGCGACTTTCGGCAATGAACGTCTGCAGCACGTCATCCATGTTCATACGCTTACGCTCCGACCGACTGGGTGAAACTCGCATTGGTGAAGTAGTCGTCAAGGCCGCTGAGGCGAAAGGCTTCGCTCACCGTCGAACTGGGGTTGCTCAGCAACAGCTGGGTGCCCTCCTTGAGAGACTCGCGCTTGATGAGGATCAACAGCTGCAAACCGGCACTGTCGAGTTCATCGACACTGGACAGGTCCAACTCGACTTCATGGGCCAGGGGAAACAACGACAACAGCACGTCCTTTTGCTCGGCAGCCGTGTAGATCGTCAAGGGGCCCTCCATGACCTGGATTCGACGTAGCATCGGGACGGAGCTTTTCATGCAAACCTCCTGGCCAGCGGTCGCTGGTCATCGCTATGGCAGGATCAACTTGGAGACGGCAGTCAGCATTTGCGCAGGCTGGAAGGGCTTGACCATCCAGGCCTTGGCACCGGAAGCCTGGCCTTGCTGCTTCATCGCATCGCTGGCTTCGGTGGTCAGCATGATGACCGGCGTAAACTTGTAGGCCGGCAACAGCTTGGCGGCCTTGACGAAACTGAGGCCATCCATGTTGGGCATGTTCACGTCGCTGACAATCAGGTGGATTTTGCGGCCGTCCAGTTTGCTCAGGGCGTCTTTGCCATCACAGCCTTCGATCACGTCGTAACCGGCGCCTTTGAGGGTGATGCTCACCACCTGGCGGATGGAGGCCGAGTCGTCGACGATCAGAATGGTTTTGCTCATCGGAAAAACTCCTCTAGAAAAACGTGATTTCGTTGGCAGCGGCCTGGGCAGGCGCTTTACCGCCATGAATGGCGTGCTGCTCCGGCATGGTGTAGGCCGTTGACAGCTCCTGCAGCCAACGGTCACTGCTCATTGGCGCCAGGGACTGTCCGCTGAGGCTCGACTCATGACGTTCGTCCAACTGCTGCTGCAACTTGTCGAGGTCGCGGGTAATCAAGGTCAACATCTGGCTGACGCGGTCCTGGAACTGCAGGGCAACCAGCACCTGGGCAATCTCGTCGGCGACGTTGGCGCTCTGCTGCTGCAGGTCATGGCTGTTGCGCACAATGGTCTGGGCGGTTGCGCGAAAATGTTCGATAACCTCCGACACCACGCGCTCCGAATCGGCGAGGGTCAGGGTGTCTTGTTCGGCGTGGTGGCGGGACATCTGCACCGTACGGGCGATGGCGGCGTTGACGGTGATCACGGTTTCGCTGATCTTGCGCCCGGTCTCGCCGGACATGCTCGACAACTTGCGCACTTCATCGGCGACCACCGCAAACCCTCGCCCCGCCTCCCCGGCTCGCGCAGCTTCGATAGCCGCGTTGAGGGCAAGCAGGTTGGTTTGACTGGCGATGTCGCCGACAAACTTGGCCATCTGCTGAAGCTGCTCGGTGAAGCCCGAGAGTTGCATGACTTCCTTGAGCTCATTCTCCTTATTGGTGAGCGCGGCGCGCAGGGCCACGACGATAGAGTTGAGGTCGGCCTGGCCCACCTCCAGCAAGTCGACCAATTGTTGCGAAGCGTCCTGGCCGCCATTGCTGGAGACGCTGTGGCTGATGTTGGATGACAGCGCGCCAAAACGCTCGCTGAGGCTGAGAATCGAGGTTTCACTGATCGAACGCGCCGCTTCTATCTGCCGCGACCAGATCGGCAGCACGCTGACGCACACCTGTGCCAGGCCGTTATCGACGGCCAGCGTCGGAGCAATGGATGCCGGTTGATCGAGCTGCTGTTGCAGGCCACCCCACTGCGCCCGGCACCTGCTGTTTGCCCACAGGCCCATGCCGATACACAACGTAAACAAGGCGCCACCAGCGGCCAGCGACACCATGCTGAAGCGCTCGCTCCAGGCAATCGCAAGCCCGCCCAGCAGACCCGCGAACGCAACCGGAAACAGGGTCAAAGCAGCGGAAGGGGGTGGTGTCGGTGCGCTCACGGTTTGTCTCCCTGTCAAGGCATGTCGTCACGACCTGACCGGTCATTCGACTGCTTGAAAGAGATACTGGCCCGATAATGGCACTGCCACCATCGGAGCATCCCTATTCTGGGGTAGGGATCCTGGAAAACCGCCTAGGAAAATCCCTACCCCCGTACACGCTTCACGAAATACCCAGGGTCATGGCGAAGCGCACAATGTCTGCGGTGGAGGAAAACCCCATTTTTTCCATCAGCCGGGTCTTGTGGGTGCTGACCGTCTTGTTACTGATGACCAACTGCTCGGCGATCTGGTTGACGCTCATACCGTGCGCCAGCAGGCGCAGGATCTGGAACTCGCGATCGGACAAACTCTCGACAAAGGTCTGCTGCTTCAAGCCACTGCTTTGCAGCGCGATCTGTTCCGCCAGCCCGGGGTCCAGGTAGCGTTGGCCACTGACCACTCGACGCATCGCGACCAACAGGGTTTCGGGATCGCGGTCCTTGGTCAGGTAGCCAAGTGCACCGGCGCGTAATGCCCGTTGCGCGATATGGATTTCGTTATGCATGCTCAACACCAGAATCGGCAGTTTCGGGTATTGGGTATGCAGGCGCGCAATCAGAATCTCGCCGCTGATACCCGGCATATTCATGTCGAGCAGCAACAGGTCGATCTCGACTTGGCGCAACAGTTCGATCAGTTGCGTACCACTCTCGGCTTCGGCCACCACCTGCACGTCGGCGACCAGCGAGAATAGTTGCTTGAGCCCTTCGCGCATGATGGTGTGGTCATCGGCGATCAGCATGCGAATCATCAATACCTATCCTTGTGCATCGGAATGAACGCCTGGACCGTAGTGCCCTGCCCAGGATGACTGAAAATGATCACTTTGCCGCCCAGCATCAGGCCGCGCTCACGCATGCCGGCCAAGCCCAGGGTCTGGCGGCCGACGGCATCGGGGTCAAAGCCCTTGCCGTTATCCTGGACCTCGAGCACCCAGTGCGTCTCCTGCGGGCTCAGGGTGACGCTGACCTGCGTCGCTTGGGCATAACGCGCGATATTGGTCAGCGATTCCTGCACGATGCGAAACGCTGCGGTCACGTGGGTATCCGGAAGGGTCAGGGGAATCAGCGGCAGGTTCAACGCACAGGGAACCTGGGTCAGGGTGACGAATTCGGCTGTCAGCCATTCAAGACCGGACACCAGCCCCAGGTTCAGCGCGGAGGGGCGCAGGCTCGTGGACACATTGCGCACGACCTGGATGGTCTTGTCGGTCAGCCCCATCAAGCGCTCGACCTGAGGGGTGAGCTCAGGCGTATCGGCGCCGAACTGAAACCTCAGCAACGAGATGCCCATGCGCAGCGCCGTCAGGTGCTGGCCCAGTTCGTCATGGATCTCCCTGGCAATCAGTTTGCGCTCCTCTTCCCGCGCCGTTTCCCGGCGGGTCGACAGGTCGCGTAATTGTGCGTTGGAATTGGCCAGGCGCCGCTCCGCCGCGCGCAGCTTGGAAATATCGCGCCCGACGGCCAGCACGCTGACGACGCGCTGGCCGTCGACCTCGGGAACAAAGTGGATCAACACCACCTTGGGCGCGGTTTTCAAACCCGACAATAAGAACTCCTGTTCCGTGGCTTTATTCTGGCGAATCACCTGGGCCACCAATTCTCGAAAAAGCTGGGACTGGGCGTTCAGGGGCACCACTTCATCCATGGGCATGCCCATCAGTTCCGGCCAGGCCCCGCCCACCCATTTTCGCAACTGCGCATTGACGTAGAGCACCTCGCCGAGAACACTCAAGCGCGCGACGGCGTCCGGGCTGTTTTCCACCAGGGCGTTGATGTCGTGCTGGCGTTCCAGTTCTTTCTGTCGGGCCCGGGTCAAATGGGTCACATCACGACCGATCACCAACACCCGCAGGCCCACGCTGCCCGAGTCGGCCACCGGCACCAGGGTAAAGTGCAGGTTGCGCACTTCGTTGCGCAGCACCATGCTCTCCTCAGACTCCACCACCCGTCCGGCGGCCCTGCATTGGTCATGGAGGGCCTGGATTCTTTCCGCGTTGAGCCGGCCAAAGATCGACGCCAGCGCCTCGCCAATAACCTCGCCATGGGGTTTCCCAAGTACCTGCAACAGGGCCGGATTGACCTCGACACAGCGCAGCTCACCCCGTGGCGCTGCTTCCAGCAGGCACAACATGTCCAGGGTATGGTCGAAAATATCCCGGTAGCGGCGCTCGCGCTCCCTGAGCAAGGATTCGGAGCGCCAGCGTTCAATGGCAATCGCGGCAATGTGGCAGGTCTGGCGCACGCGCTGCAGGTCGCTATCATCCAGCGCAGAGCCGGGCGAGCGCGACAACGCGAAAGCCCCAAGGGTCTGTCCCTGATTGTCGAGGATGGGCTCGTACCAGCAGGCGGAAGAAGGCTTGGATACCGACGAATCGAGGCTTTGCGGTTCAGCAAGCACTACGCCACAGGAACAGTGAGGCAAGGCCAGTTGAAGATAGCTCACCAGCAACCCCAGGGTTTCGTCCAGTGAGGCGCCCGTGGCCATTGTTTCGAAGATGCGCAGACGTGCGTCCTCAAGCACTTGCTGTTTGCGCAACTCAGTGATGTCGTGGGCCAGTGCGAGCACGCCTGCCACCTCACCGGATGGGCTGCGTTCAGCCATCAGGCTGACGACACAACTCACCGCTTCACCACCGGGGCCGGCCGGCCAACTGTTGAGGAATTGAGCGGTCTCGCCTGTGGATGCCACATGACGCAGATGGTCGAGGTAATCGCCGGGCTGCTCCCTGGGGCTGGCGCCTATGGCCTCGTCATAAGACATGCCGGTCAAGAGCAGGAACGTCGGGTTGACGTACGTACGCAACAGGTTGCGATCGTAGCGAACAATAATGTTGGGGGAATTCTCCGCCAGGGTGAGGAATTTCAGCTCGCTGCCCAGCAAGGTTTCGCGAAGCTGCCAGTTCTCGGTGATGTCTTCCAGTTGGGAGACAAAACAGATCGGCTGCCCCTGGTCGTCCCGCACCAGCCCCACGGTCAGGCGCACCCAGACAACCTGGCCGTCGTGGTGGATGTAGCGTTTATGCAAGGTAGCGCCCTGCCGTGCACCGCCCTTCAACTCTTCTATCAGCTGCTTGCCCACTTCGCGGTCTTCGGGGTGGGTCAAGGCCATGAACGTGGTGTTTTGCAGCTGTGCCTCGCTGTAGCCAAGCAGCCTGCAAATGACGCTATTGGCCCTCAGCCAACGACCGTCCAGTGACACGAGGGCCAAGCCAGTGCCGGAGGAATCGAAAATGGCTTCAAGGGGGATCTCGGAGAAGCGCTCGCTGTGGGAATGCGCGGTTGGGGGCCCAGGCAGGGGAAGGATTTCAACAATAAAATAGTCGTCGCGCCACGGTGTCATCGACAGGTTCAACCGGCCGGACTGCCTCGCGGTCGCCTCGAAACACACCCGGGATTGCCCATCGGCCTTTTCCAGCGCCGCATAAAAAAGCTGGCTGTCCTGCGGGCGCAGCAAGGAGAGAAACTCGGTGTTTGCCTCAGGAGAGACGCCGTTCTGACACTGCAACGTTGAAAACGCAGGGTTGCCCAACACGACCCGTGCAGATCGATCCAGGACCACAACCGCACCCGACAGGCAGGCAAATACGCCTTTAAGGGTTTGCAGCACTTCCTTGACTGCCATTACCGCTCCTGCATACGTCCACGCTTACGATGAAGACCCCACCGTAAATACTTCAAAAGTTGTTGCTGGTTCGGCCCATAAAAGCCTGGGTATCTGGCGAAGCCGGTAACCGAACCAGTCAATTGAATGTATGCCCAACGGGTGCCCACAAAAACAACACCCTATGGATAGCGTTGCCCGGCACTTGATGGAGACTATCGTAGTCTCATTTACGGCCGGCGCCAGCCAGACTAAAGATTTACGTTCAGCCGCAGGGAATCCTCACGCCGACCTCAGGCATGCCACCCCACGTCGATGTTTTGGATGTCGAACACTCAACCCACGCCAAGGCCCTACACATAATAAAAATAGATGATCTTATAAATTTACAAGATAACAATATCTAATAATTAGCTTATTCCAAAAAAGACTTTCCCCACGGTTTTTTATAGGGATATCTTCATTCCACACACCGACCCCATGCCTGGCGGAGGACGTACCCCCGATCACCAGGAGCCTTCAGCAGGCTTACATGGACCCTTCCCGACATGCCAGACATCGCCGCCCCCCTACCCCGCAGAAGATTCCACCTGTCACTGCTGACCAGTTCCCTGCTGCTGGCCGGCGCGCCCTCCTTCGCCGAAGCCGCCGCCGACGAGGCCAAGCTCGATACGGTGACCGTGATCTCCACCGGTTTGCGTGGCCAGCAACGCACCGTGGCCGACAGCCCGGCACCGATTGACGTGATCAACAGCGAACAGTTGCTCAAGACCGGGCGCGCCGAGTTGTCCGAGGCGATTGCCAAGCTGCTGCCGTCGTTCAACTTCGGCACCAATATCGCCGGCTACAACTCGGTGACGCGTCCGCTGAGCAACCGCAGCCTCGGCCCGGCCTATACCCTGGTGCTGGTCAACGGCAAACGCCGGCACAACGGCGCCACCGGCCAGCGCGGGTCGATCGACAACAACGGCGCCAATGCGGTGGACATCGACCTGATCCCGGTCAGTTCGGTGGACCACATCGAGGTGCTTAAAGACAGCGCGGCGGCCCAGTACGGTTCCGATGCCGTGGCCGGGGTGATCAATATCATCCTCAAGACCGGCAACAGCGGCGGGCATCTGGAAACCAGCTACGGCCAGTTGTTTTCCGGCCAGGGTGAGACGATCAAGGTGGCCGGCGACCAGGGTTTCAAGCTGGGCGACGGCGGCTTTTTCCACCTCTCCGCCGACGCCCGCAAACGCGGCGAGGCCGCGTGGAACGACAAGGCCGACAGCAGCGTACGCGCCTTCAACGACCCGGCCAGGGAAGCGGCCTGGGACCGCGTGGCAATCAAGAACGGCGACCCCGACCTGAAGGCCTTCAACCTCGCCTACAACACCGAACTGCCCCTGGAAGACCTGACGCTCTACTCGTTCTCAACCTACGGCGAGCGCGATGCCGAGGCCGCCAACTACTTCCGCCTGCCGACCGGCCGGGCCGCCGTGCCCGAGGTGTTCCCCGACGGCTACTACCCGCTGAACAACATCAAGGACCGCGACTACCAACTGCTGTTCGGCGGCAAGGGCCAGGCGGCCGAGTGGAACTGGGACCTGAGCACCACCTACGGACGCAACAACGTCCACCATTCCAGCGACCTGAATATCAACCCGTCCCTGGGCACCGCCTCGCCGACCAGGTTCGACAACCTGGCGACCTTTCGCTTCGAGCAGTGGGTGAACAACCTGGACTTTACTCGCCGCTACGACAGCCTGTTCAACCTGACCTCGCCGGTGCAAGTGTCGGCCGGCCTGGAGCATCGCTGGGAACATTTCAGCACCTTCGCCGGTGACCCCGAAGCCTATATCACCGGCACCTACCCGGCGGCATCGGGCGCACAGGCGGCGGTGACGATTCGCCCGGAGGATGAAGTCAGCCTGATCCGCAACAACTACGCCGGCTACCTGGACCTGGGCTTCGACCTGACCGAACGCTGGTTTCTCGACGTCGCCGGGCGCATCGAACATTACGATGACGACTCGGGCAACACCTTCGGCCTCAAAGTGAATTCGCGCTACGAGTTGACCGACAGCGTCGCCGTGCGCGGCACCGTCGGCACCGGCTTCCGGGCGCCATCCCTGACCCAGATCGGCTACACCGTGGCCGACAACCGGGTGGCCGTCGACGTGAACGGCAACGTGGTGCCCGCCGTGACCCGCCTGACCCCGTCGGGCAGCAACCTGGCCAAGGCCTTGGGTGGCGATGACCTCAAGCCGGAAAAGTCACGCAACCTCGGGCTGGGCTTGACCTGGCAGCCGGCACCGCGCACCAGCATCACCGCCGACGCTTACCTGATCGACATCGACGACCGCATCGCCCTGACCAGCAATATCTACGATCAGGGCAACGGCGTGATCAACGGCATCCTCACCGCCCAAGGCGTGCCCTCGGGGACCTGGGTCAACTACTACACCAACGCCTTCGATACCCGCACCCGTGGCCTGGACGTGGTCGCCGACCACACCACGCCGCTGGATGCCTGGGGCGATGTGCGCTGGAGCCTGGGCTTCAACTGGAACAAGACCACTATCGAAGGCACACGGGACACCCCGAGTGCGCTGGCCAACTCCGGCGTCACCCTGGTGGGCCGCGACCGCGAAGGCGATCTCACGCAAGCCTCGCCCAAGACCAAATGGATCCTGGGCGCCAACTGGAAGGTCGAGGACCTCGCAGTGAACCTGCAAACCAGCCGCTACGGTGCGGTCAAGACCCTGGCGGTAAACCCCTCCGGCGACCGCAGCTTCGGTGCGAAATGGATCACCGACCTGGACGTCAGCTACACCTTCGTCGACCAGATCACCGTCAGCATCGGCGGCACCAACATCTTCGACGTGCGCCCCGACCGGCACGCCGTCTACAGCAACCTGGGCCTGGCGCCCTACGGTAACCCGCCGTTCTACCCCGGCGGTGGCTACTGGTACACCAAGCTGGCCTACGACTTCTAAGCCAATCGCCATACGAGGGCATCCCATTGAACACCTCCAACTTGATGAGCCGTCTATTGGCCCCTTGCGTCCTGATGTTGAGCCTGGCCGCCTGCTCACCTGCGGGCAGTGACAGCCAGGCCGGCAAGACCCTGAACATCGCCTTCTTTGGCGACAACACCATCCTGGTCAGCATTGATCCGTTCCAGGTCTACTGGCTCGAACACCGGGTGCTGCTGCGCAATATCGCCGAATCCCTCACCGACCAGGACCCGCAGACCGGCAGGATCATTCCCTGGCTGGCGAAAAGCTGGGAAGTCAGTGACGACGCGTTGACCTACACCTTCCACCTGCGCGACAACGTCACCTTCAGCAACGGCGAACGCTTCGATGCCAAGGCCGTGAAAACCGCGTTTGACAGCAACAAGGCACTGGCGACCGAGCTGCCGGCCACCTTCGGCGCGACGTACCTGGCAGGCTTTGATCACGCCGAAGTGGTCGATGACTTGACCGTCAAACTGGTGCTCGCCAAACCCAATGCGGGCTTCCTGCAGGCGACCTCCACGACCAACCTGGCCATCCTCGCGCCGGCCTCCTACGCGCTGAGCGTCAAGGAACGCTCACTCGGCAAGATCATCGGCACCGGCCCGTTCGTATTGGCCAGCTACACCCCGGAAGTCGGCGCGCACCTGACCAAGCGCAAGGGTTACGCCTGGGCGTCGGCCAATATGAAAAACCAGGGCGAAGCGCACCTGGATGCGGTGGACGTCACCTACATCCCCGAGGAAAGCGTGCGTAACGGCCTGTTCCTGCAAGGCAAGGCCGACATCCTGTGGCCCCGCAACCCGTTCTCGGAAGTCGACCTGAAACTGTTCCAATCCAAGGGCGCCACCATCCAGAGCCGCTCGCTGCCGGGGCCCTCCCTGAACCTGTTGCCCAACACCCGTGGCGGTCGCGTATTGGCCGATAAACAGGTGCGTCTCGCCGTGCAGAAAGCCATCGACCGCAAGAGCTACGCGAGTACCGTCTACAACGACGAGTTCGCGGTGGTAGACGGCATCTTTGATGTGACCACGCCTTACTTCAAGAGCCAGGGCGCCAAGCTCGCCTATGACCCGGTGGGCGCCGAGCGCCTGTTGGACGCTGCCGGCTGGGCCAAAGGCGCAGACGGCTATCGGCAGAAGGACGGTAAGCGCCTGAGCCTGAACTACAACGTCATGCAGGCCGAGACCGCCGGCGATGTGCTGCTGCAGGACCAACTGCGCAAAGTCGGCATTGAGGTAAAACTCAGCGTGGTAACGCGTGCCGAATGGGTCGCCAACAACTCCGCCGGCAACTACGACCTGACGATCAGCTACATGACCCGCGCCGATCCGATCATCCTGCAAACCATCCTTGATCCACGTACTGCCAACAGCTCAACCGTAGCGACGAACATCTTTGAGCCGCAGGTGCTTGAGCGCGCCAAGGGCCTGTTTGACGCCGGCATCACCGCCACCCAAAGCGCTCAAAGGGCGGCAGCCTACGGCGACCTGCAGGACCTGCTGATCGACGAGGGCTCGGCGTTCCCGGTGTATGAGCGCGTGTGGCAGGCCGCGACGTCGCCCAAGGTGAAAAACTTCCGCTGGACCGCCGAAGGCTTCGCGCTGCTGGGCGATATCGAGGTCGGCACGCCATGAGCCGCTACCTGATCGGCCGGGTCGGCCAGGCGCTGCTGGTGCTATGGGGGGCCTATAGCATCACCTACTTCATCCTTTATCTGCTGCCGGGCGATACCTTGTCGATCATGCTCAGCGCGTCCGGCATGGAAGCCGACGCCCTGTCGGTGGAAGACCTGGCCAAGGCGCGCGCCTACTACGGCTTGGACAAAGGCCTGTTCGAGCAATATATCGACCTGCTGCTGGGGGCATTGCGCGGGGACTTCGGGCAGTCGCTGTCACTCAATCGCCCGGTGGCCGAATTGCTCGCCGAACGCCTTCCCCAGACCCTTTCCCTGGCCGGCCTGGCGATTGTGCTCTCGCTGCTCGGCGGTATCGGCCTGGCTTACCTCACCGCGTATATCCGCTGGCAACCGCTGAAAAAGGCATTGGCGCGCTTGCCGTCCCTGGGCTTTTCGGTGCCGGTGTTCTGGATGGGGTTGCTGTTGATCCAGGTGTTTGCGTTTGGCCTGGGTTGGTTTCCCGCCACTGGCAGCCGCGGGGTTGAAAGCCTGGTGCTGCCGGCGATCACCCTGGCGATTCCCAGCGCAGCGGTGTACGCCCAAGTGCTGCAACGCAGCTTCCAGGGCGTGTGGAAAGAGGCCTATATCCTCACTGCGTACGCCAAGGGCTTGAGCCGGGGCCAGGTGCAGGCGCGCCACGGGTTCAGGAACGCCGCGCTGCCGATCCTCACCCTGATCGGCCTGCAGGTGGGTAACACCGTGTCCGGCGCGGTGCTGGTGGAAACCATCTTCGCTCGCTCCGGCATCGGCCGCCTGGCCCAGGAAGCGGTGCTGCGCCAGGACATTCCGGTGGTGCTGGCCATCGTCGCGGTCTCGGCGGCGGCATTTGTCCTGGTGAACCTGCTGGTGGACCTGCTTTACCCCTGGCTCGACCCGCGCATCTCCCACACGCCCAAGGTGTCCTAGACCATGACCACGCTTACCCGGAAACTGATCCGCAGCGAAACACTCTGGCGCCGCCGCAGCCCCTTACAACGCGCAACGGCGACACTCCTGCCATTGCTGCGCCGCCCAGGGTTCAGCCTGGCGGTGCTGGTGGTGCTGTTCTCGCTGGTCGCCGCCGTGACGCCGCAGTTGCTGAGCAGCTTCGACCCTTACGCCACCGCGCCCGCCGCCAAACTCAGCGCCCCCAACCTGACCCACTGGTTCGGCACCGATGAGCTGGGCCGCGACCTGTTCACCCGCGTGGTCTACGGCGCCAGCCTGTCAGTGCTGGCCGCCTCCCTGGCGGTCGGCATCGCCCTGGTGGGCGGGTTGGGGCTCGGCATTTTGTCCGGGTTTGCCGGTGGCCGTATCGATGCCCTGATCATGCGCTTTGTCGATGTGCTGCTGGCCCTGCCCGGCCTGTTGCTGGCCCTGGCGATTGTCACGGCCATTGGCTTCGGTACGGTACCCGTGGCGATTGCCGTGGGCATTGGCATCATTCCCGGCTTTGCCCGCACCACCCGTGCCGAAGTGCTGCGGGTGAAAACCCTGCCCTATGTCGAAGCCGCTCGCCTGGGCGGTGCCAGTTGGGGCCGCACGTTGTTGCGGCACATCCTGCCCAACGCCTGGGGCCCGGTAGCCGTGCTGGCGACCCTGGATTTCGGCGCCGCGATCCTCGCCACCGCAGGCTTGAGTTTTCTCGGTTTCGGCGCCGCCCCACCGGCGGCGGAATGGGGCACCTTGATAGCCAACGGCCGCCACTTCCTGATCACTGCTCCGTGGGTGTCCTTGTTGCCTGGCCTGTTCCTGGTGGCCGTGGTGTTCAGCCTCAACCATATCGCCCGCACGTTCGAGGAGATCCAGCGATGAGCACCCAGCCGCTTTTAATCGATGTGCGCCAACTGAGTGTCGACTACCGTTCCGGCGGCCAGCTCAATCCGGCGGTGCGCAGCCTGTCGTTTTCACTCACCCAGGGCGAGACCGTGGCGATTGTCGGCGAGTCCGGCTCGGGCAAATCCACCCTGGCTAACGCCATCCTAGGCCTGCTGCCCGAGAATGCGCAGATCGGCGCCGGTGAACTGTGGGTGGATGGCCACAACCTGACCCACGCCAGCGAACGGCAGAAACGCAAGCTGCGTGGGCGCACCATCGGCCTGGTGCCCCAGGACCCGATGGTCAGCCTCAACCCCACATTGCGCATCGGCCAGCAAATCGCCGAGGCGCTGGTACTCGCCAAGGGCAAACGCTACCCCGCTGTCGACGCCGACATTGTCGAGCTGCTGCAACAGGTGGGCATCGACAAGCCGGTACTTCGCGCACGCCAGTATCCCCATGAACTCTCCGGCGGCATGCGCCAGCGCGTGCTGATCGCCATCGCCCTGGCCGGCAACCCGCGCCTGATCATCGCCGACGAGCCCACCAGCGCCCTCGACGTGACCGTGCAGCGCAAGATCCTCGACCACTTGCAGCGCCTGGTCAGTGAACGCGGCATTTCCCTGCTGATCATCACCCATGACCTGGGCGTGGCGCTCGACCGTGCCGACCGCATCCTGGTGATGCAACAGGGTGAAGTGGTAGAGCAAGGTCCGCCACGGCAGATCCTCGCGCACCCCAGCCACGACTACACCCGCGCGCTGATCGCCGCCGCACCCGCCTTCGCCAGGCGGCGTGAACCGTTGCTCAACCTCGACCTGGGACGTGAGCCGATCCTGAGCCTGCACAACGTCGGCAAGACGTTTGCCCTGCCCAAGGTCAAGGGCGAGCCCTCGACCTTCGTGGCCCTGGAGGATCTGAGCCTGGAGGTCTACCCCGGCCAGACCCTGGCCATCGTCGGCGAGTCCGGCTCGGGCAAGAGCACCGCGCTGCGTATCGCCCTGGGCCTGGAAAAGCCGACCCAGGGCCGGGTGCGGTTCGAGCAGCAAGACGTCACCGACCTGAGCTGGCGCGACTTCCGCCCGTTGCGCCAACGCCTGCAACTGGTGCAACAAAACCCCTTCGCGGCGCTGGACCCGCGCTTCACGGTATTCGACAGCATTGTGGAGCCGCTGGTGTCGTTTGGCTTGCTCAAGGGCGCCGCCCTGGAGCAGGCAGCGCGGGCGTTGATCAGCCGCGTGCACCTGCCGGTGAGCTTTCTGGATCGTCTGCCCCGTGAACTGTCGGGTGGGCAGTGCCAACGGGTCGCCATCGCCAGGGCCTTGGCGTTGAAACCCGACCTGCTGTTGCTGGATGAACCGGTCAGCGCCCTCGACGTGTCGGTGCAGGCGCGCATCCTCGACCTGCTGGAAGAGCTGCAACGGGAGATGGGCATTGCCTATGTGCTGGTGTCCCACGACTTGTCAGTGGTGGCCAACTTCGCCCATGAGGTGCTGGTGCTGCGCAATGGCCGCGTGGTTGAGCAAGGCTCGGTCGCGCAGATCTTCAACCAGCCGGCCAGCGACTACACCCGCGAACTGATTGCCGCCATCCCTGGCCGGCAACTTACGGCAAGCGCCGCCTGAGGTTTACTGTGCCGAGCAATCACGCGCCACGATGCCCTTCTCCTGGGCATACGCGGCGGACTTGGCTTCGATCAACGGACGCAAGGTGGCGCGATCGGCCTGCAGCCAGTCGGTCACCAGCACCCATTTTTGCCCATCCCACTGCTGCACCCGGGCGGAGCCGCCACCTTCGTGGTCGGCGCAGGACAGCTTCAACGGTGCCAGCAGACCTTCGAAGCCCATGGCCTTGAGGCGCGCGGCGTCGATGTCCAGGTGCTCGAACGCCCAGCGGGTTTCCTCGCCGTTCAGCGCGCGGTTGCCGAATTTGGCCTGGCCGGTGCGCAGCGCTTCGACGGCAATCGCGGCGTTGATCAGGCCGATGTTGTAGTAGACCTTGCCGAAGTAGCTGGGGTCCTTGAGGTTGCTCTTGCCGGGATCGAGGATGAACTGCCTGAGCTTTTTATGGATGTCGAAACTGTCGCCACCGGGGAACGGCGCCAACGCCTGGTAGCCTTTAGCGGCGGTGCCGGCGGGTATCACGTCGGCTTCGGAGCCGGCCCAGACATCACCGATCAGGCGGTCCACGGGGATGCCAAAGCGCACGGCGGTCTTGATGCCGACGGGGGTGGACACGCCCCAGGTGCGCAGGAACACCCAGTCCGGGTTGATCTGCCGCACCTGGCGCCACTGGGTCGACTGCTCGTTGCCGGGGTCGGCCACGGGGATCTGGATGTTCTCGAACCCGTATTTTTGCGCCAGCAATTGCATGGCTGCCTGGGTTTCGCGGCCGTAGGCGGAGTCGTGATAGACGGTGACGATCTTCTTGCCCTTGAGCTTGTCCAGGCCGCCTTCGCGCTGGGCGATGTAGTTGATGCCCACCGACGCCTGGCCGTAGTAGTTAAGCAACAACGGGAACGCGTAGGGAAACACGCGGCCATCGGTGGATTCGGTACGCCCGCCGGCGCCATCGATCAGCGGGATGTGGTCAATGGCGGCACGGTCCATCAGCGCATAGGAGGCCGGTGTGCTGTGGGTGAAGAAGAACCCGGTGGGTGCGCCGTCGAGACCGGCTTTGTAGCGCTCATAGCATTCGATGATGCGGTCGGTCTTCCACTCGGTCTCGCACTCCTGCCAGACCAGCTTGACGCCGTTCACGCCGCCTTCGACTTCGTTGATGTAGCGAAAGTAATCAATCTCCCCCGCCCACCACGGAATGCCGCTGGAAGCGTAGGCGCCGACCCGGTAGGTGGCCAGCGGGATGAACTGTTGATCGTTGGCGGCCTGGGCAACCGGCCCGCCCAAGGCGCCGAGTGCCAGCAGGCTGGCGATGACTGTGCGATGCAAGACGTTGTGCATGGGTGTGGTTTCTTATGAAAGGTGAGGTTTCCCTCCCGTTGTCGGGTCAGCGCCAATCGGGTCACAACACAATTCATGCCAAGCCTGGAAGCCCCTCACTTCGAGGGTTGGCGCTGTACCAGTCACCCTTCACGACCAGGACAATCGAACACTTTATTGAACCGCTGTTGCGCTACCAACACTGCGCTCGGTCGTCAGGGTTGACCTGCAACTGAAAAACCTCACCAACCGCTACTACGGGTACGCCTGGTATGGCCCGGACGGCGTCAAAGCGTCGCTGCACTCACCGGGTGACGGGCACACCGAGCCTGGGCGAGGTGCCGAGTGGTGAGGGTGGTTGCTTCCGTGGCGGCCTTCGGGCCGACCATGTCGTTGGCTTTGACCGAGTACATATCCGTTGTTGCGGTCACGGCCACTTAGGGTTCCGCTCTTACAGCGGGTCACTTTGGAAAAGCCCCAAAGTAACCAAAGGGCTCTTGCCCCAACACTCGGCACCTCGCCTAGGCTCGGTGTGCCCGAACGCAGGCTTGAATCCGTGGGCCGCCGTCATGGGCCATCCTTGGCCCAGGACGGCTAACCCGGCGTCCTGCCGGG
>NZ_JAVAJK010000021.1:0-131157 GCF_052112325.1 Pseudomonas sp. Yb2C2
GGTAGTGGTAGTAGTGGTAGTAGTGGTGAGCGGGCTTGCCCCGCGCTGGGCTGCGAAGCAGCCCCAATAACTGGCGACGAGGTTTTCCTGGAAAAACGCGACGGCTTTAAAGGGCTGCTGCGCAGCCCAGCGCGGGGCAAGCCCGCTCACCACAGCAAGGCAGCTCACCACAGTAAGGCCGCTCCGCAACCCTTACTTGGTCAAACAGGCTATGCGCGCGCCACTCGGCCCGAGACAAAATGGCCCACATCGTTGAACCCCGGCGTAGAGGAATGCCCCGGCGTTACCAACGAATCAATGAACGCTTCATCCTCAGCCGTGATCTTCACGTCCAGCGCGCCGGTGTAGGCATCCCACTGCGCCTCGGTGCGCGGCCCCACGATCGCCGAGCTCACCGCCGCGTTGTTCAGCACCCAGGCGATGGCAAACTCGACAATGCCCACGCCACGGCCCTGGGTGTATTGCTGGATCTGCTGGGCGATGCGCAACGACTCCACGCGCCATTCGGTTTCCAGGATGCGCTTGTCCTGGCGTGCCGCACGGCTGCCGGCTTCGGGGGTCACGTCCGGTGCGTACTTGCCGCTGAGCACGCCGCGCGCCAGTGGGCTGTAAGGCACGACGCCCAGGCCGTACGCGGCAGCGGCGGTGATCTGTTCGACTTCAGCCTGGCGGTTGACGATGTTGTACAACGGCTGGCTGATCACCGGTTTGTCCACGCCCAGGCGTTCGGCGACGCGGATCACCTCGGCAATCCGCCAGCCGCGATAGTTGGACAGGCCCCAGTAGCGGATCTTGCCCTGGCGAATCAGGTCGCCGATGGCCGATACCGTCACCTCCAGCGGGGTGTCGTGATCTTCGCGGTGCAGGTAGTAGATGTCGAGGTAGTCGGTATCGAGACGGGTGAGGCTGGCTTCCAGCGCGTTGAAGATGCGCTTGCGGCTCAGGCCACTGCGGTTGGGCAGGCCCTCGGTGGGGCCAATGGCGACTTTCGACGCCACCACCCAATCCTGACGATGGCGAGCGATGGCCTCGCCGACGATTTCCTCGGAGCGCCCGCCGGTGTAGACATCCGCAGTGTCGATAAAATTGATGCCCTGGTCCCAGGCCTTGTCGATGATGCGCAGCGAGTCCTCGGTGTGGGTCTGTTCGCCAAACATCATGGTGCCCAGGGTCAAGGCGCTGACCTTCAAACCGGACTGGCCCAATGTGCGGTAAATCATGCAAAGCTCCTTGCGGCAGTGAGACGTGACCTATGCAATACCAGAGTCGCAGGCTCTGGAACAAGCCCTGCGGGCGTTTCTTCATGCACTCAGCAAGGCCTGGCAACGCCCTTGCAGAAATCGGTGCAGCACTTTCACCCGCTCCGACACTTGCAGGCGGTGCGGGCACATCAGGTTGAACGGGGTGGGTTCGCCTTGCCAGTCCGGCAGCAGTTGCACCAGCCGTCCGGCCTTGAGGTCCCGGGCGATGTCGAGATTGGCTTTGTAGGCAATCCCGTGGCCTGCCAGCGCCCAGCGCCGCACAATTTCACCGTCATCGCTCAGGTAGTCGCCCGTCACTTCGACTTCCTGCAACCTAGTGCCCTGGCGAAAGTACCAGGTGCTGTTGGCCCGGCCCTGGCGCATGTACCGCAGCGTATTGTGCTGCGCCAACTCCGCCGGGGTGCGCGGCGTGCCGTGGCGCGCCAGGTAGTCGGGGCTGGCGCAGGGCAGGCGTTGGTGATCGGGCACCACCGGCAGCGCCACCAGGCTGGAGTCCCGTGGGACGCCGAAGCGCAGGGCGATGTCGACGGTGTCGCGGAACAGGTCGGCATTGCTGTCGTTGAGCAGTAGTTGCAGGCGGATGTGCGGGTGTTCCAGCTTGAACTCATCCAGCCAGCCCAGCACCACATTACGGCCGAAATCCGAGGGCGCGGCCAACTGCAACAAGCCGGTCAGGCCCTGGCTCTGCTGCTTGAGCGCTTGCTCGCCTTCGGCCAAGGCGGCCAGGGCCTCGCGCACGCTGTCGAGGTAGCGCCGGCCTTCTTCGGTCAGGCGCATGCTGCGGGTGGAGCGTGCCAGCAGGCGGGTACCCAAGCGGGTTTCCAGGCGCTTGAGGGCAATGCTGGCCGCTGCGGGGGTCAGGCCGAGCCCGCGTGCGGCGGCAGACAGGCTGCCGGTGTCGGCGGTGCGTGCGAACACTTCGAGGTCGAGGATTGAGCTCATTTGTAAAAATCCCTTAAAGATCCTGTCGTT
Organism: Pseudomonas sp. Yb2C2; assembly: GCF_052112325.1. NCBI lineage: Bacteria > Pseudomonadati > Pseudomonadota > Gammaproteobacteria > Pseudomonadales > Pseudomonadaceae > Pseudomonas > Pseudomonas sp. Yb2C2. The sequence goes on from NZ_JAVAJK010000021.1 coordinate 2,235, forward strand.
TTACCGGGATTTTTCATTGATTGCCAAGCTGGGAAGATGAACGCTCACTTTCTGACCCAGGACACTTCCCCATGAATTCCTCACTCAACGGCAAAACGGTCATCGTCATCGGCGGCAGCAGCGGCATCGGTGCAGCCGTGGCCAAGGCCGCAGCCGCACGCGGTGCCCAGGTGGTGCTGGCGGGGCGGCGCCTATCGTCGGGCCGCGATAACGGCCTGCGCAGCGAACCAGTGGACGTCACCGACGCCGCGTCCCTGCAACGGTTGTTCGAAACCGTCGGGCGGTTTGACCATCTGGTGTACACCTCCGGCCCCGCGGTGCGCGCCAAGGCCTTGGCCGAAACCGACCTGGGCGAGGCCCAGGACAACTTCAACGTGAAACTCTGGGGCGCCTTGCGGGCGATCCAGCACGCGCTGCCTTTCCTCGATGAGCACGGCAGCATCAGCCTGACCTCCGGGCAACTGGGGCGCAAATTGGCACCGGGGCAGTTCATCAAAGTCGGTATCAACGCCGCCACTGAAGCCCTGGGCAAGCAGTTGGCCAAGGAGCTGGCGCCGCGTCGGGTCAACGTGGTGAGTCCCGGCGTGATTGATACCCCGGCGTATGCGGGGTTGGCCGAGGACCAGCGCCTGGCGATGTTTGCCAAGGCAGGTGGCGCGCTGCCGGTGGGGCGCGTGGGGCAGGCCGAGGAAGTGGCGGCGGGGTATGTGCTGGCCATGGAAAATGGCTACATGACCGGCGCTGTCATTGATATCGACGGCGGCGGCCTGCTGTAAACGCAGGCTAAAGGTGGGAGGGGGCAAGTCGAATCGTCGCACCGCCCCTCCCACATGGACCGCGTTATACCTTCAAGGTCCGCGTCATCCGCAACGCCAGCACACTGCCCGCCACAATCACCGCCGCCAGCAGGTACAACGCCACATCCGTGGACCCGGTGGCATCCTTCACAAAACCGACGATATACGGGCTGAGGAAGCCGGCCATCTGGCCCATGGAGTTGATCAGCGCCAGGCCGCCAGCGGCTGCGCCTGCGCTGAGCATGGCGGTCGGCACCGGCCAGAACATCGGCAGGCCGGTGAGGGCGCCCATGGTGGCGATGGTCAGGCCGAGGATAGCGATGGCCGGGGTGGTGGCGAAATTCACCGCGATCACCAGGCCGATGGCGCCCATCAGCATCGGCACCACCAAGTGCCAGCGACGCTCCTTGCGCAAGTCCGCCGAGCGGCCCACCAGCAACATGAACACCGCTGCCAGCAGATACGGAATCGCACTGAGCCAGCCGATCACCAGGTTATCGCTGAAGCCCAGGTTCTTGATGATCGACGGCAGCCAGAAGTTGATGGCGTATACGCCACTCTGGATGCAGAAGTAGATCAGGCCGAACGCCCAGATCGCCGGGTTCTTGAACACTGCGGCGAGTGAATCGGTGGTGGTTTTCGGCTTGTTGGCCAGGTCGGTGGCCTGATCGGCTTCCAGCACGGCGCGCTCGTGGGGCTTGAGCCACTTGGCATGGGCAAAGCTGTCGCTGAGCAGGAAGTAGGCGAGGGCGCCGAGGATCACGGTCGGGATGCCTTGCAGCAGGAACATCCACTGCCAGCCCGCCAGGCCGCCCTGGCCGGCGGCGAAGTGGTTGAGGATCCAGCCGGAAAACGGGCTGCCAAGCAAACCGGACACCGGGATCGCCGACATGAACAGCGCCATGATCCGCCCACGGCGGAACGTCGGGAACCACTGCGAGAGGTACAGCACCACACCGGGGAAGAAGCCGGCTTCAGCCGCGCCGGTAAACAGGCGCAAGGTGTAGAAATGCGTAGGCGTGGTGACGAACAGCAGGCAGGTGGACAGTGTGCCCCAGACGATCATCATCAAGGCAATCCAGCGCCGTGGACCGAACCTGGTCAGCGCCAGGTTGCTCGGCACGCCGCACAGCACGTAGCCGATAAAGAAGATCCCGGCGCCCAGGCCGTATACGGTTTCGCTGAATTTCAGCGCATCGAGCATCTGCAACTTGGCAAAGCCAACGTTGACCCGGTCGAGGTAGTTGAACAGATAGCAGATGAAAATGAAGGGGATCAGGCGCAGGGTAATGCGCTTGTAGATGGCGTTTTTATCGTCATCGGTGGCCAGTGTGACAGCGGCGCTCTGTGACATGGGAATCTCTCTTTATTATGATTTTTTGCGATGCGAGGGTAACGTTGATCGCCCAACGAGTCTCGGCCACGTGGCGGGGTGCTGTCTTTGTGCTTGCGCACAGTGATGCATGCTTTGCGCTGTGCCGATGAACAACCACGCTTTCAAGGACTTCCTTTCAAGGAGATGGCCGCATGTTCGAGCTGGATCATGACCTGGCGCAGGATATCGTCAATCGCACCATGGCGATCCTGCCCTATAACGTCAACGTCATGGACAGCCAGGGCCTGATCCTCGGCAGCGGCGAACCCGAGCGCATCAACACCCGCCACGAAGGCGCGCAACTGGTACTGGCCAACGGTCGCGTGGTCGAGATCGACGGGCAGACCGCCAAGCACCTCAAGGGCGTGCAGCCGGGCATCAACCTGCCGCTGATGCACGATCAGCGCCTGATTGGCGTGCTGGGCATCACTGGCGAGCCGGAGGGCTTGCGCACGTACGCCGAGCTGGTGCGCATGACCGCCGAGATGCTGGTCAGCCACCGGCATCAGCAGGTCGAGCAACAGTGGCGACGCCAGCGCTGCGACGATCTATTGGCCTTGTTGCTGGCCGACGGTGGCGACTCACCGCGCCTGATTGATGAAGCCCGGCAACTGGGCCTCAAGCCGCAGCTGGCGCGCACGCCGTACCTGTTCGAACTGGGCGCGGGGCAATCAGCGGAGGCCTTGAGTACCTGGTTGACGTCGCGTTACCCGGACAGCTGGTGTGTCAGCTCGGCGCAGTTTTCCCTGTTGTGGTGCCGGCCTGCCGCCGTGCCCGTCGACAATCCGCGCCTGTTGGAAAAACTCGAAGGCCTGGGCTGGACTATCCTGCGTGTGGCCGTGGGCGGGCAGGCCGATGGGCTGGCGGGGCTGCGCCGGTGTTATCGGCGGGTCGGCGATTTGCTGGCGTACGGTCGCGATGTACTGCCGCACTCGCGGCTGTTGACCCTCAACCGCTACCGCCTGCCCGTGATGCTCTGGCGTCATCGCAACGACGATGCCCTCGACGAACTGCTCAACCCCTTGCGCAAGGTGCTGGCCAAGGACAGCAACGGCCAACTCCAGGCCACGCTGCGCAGTTGGTGCGAACACGACGGGCAAAGCCAGGCCTGTGCCGACGCCCTCGGCATTCACCGCAACAGCCTGCGTTACCGCATGGAGCGCATCGCCGAACTCAGCGGCGTCGACCCGCTGACCCTGGATGGGATGTTGGCGCTGTACCTCGGCGTGCAGTTATTGCCCCAGGCTTTGTCGGAATGAACAACAAACCTTACTCGTACTTGTGCATCGGACCGGCGTCAGCGGCGGTGCCAACTGGCAGCATGGGCGTGATAAAAACCGGAGAAAGCCCATGAAAATCATCATCGCACCCGACTCGTTCAAGGACAGCCTGAGTGCCGAGGGCGTCGCCCAGGCCATTGCCGCAGGGTTGGCGCAGGTCTGGCCGGACGCACAGCTGATCCAGTGCCCGATGGCGGACGGTGGTGAAGGCACGGTGGACGCGGTGCTCGCCGCCTGTAACGGCCAATTGCGCCGCCAGGCGGTATGTGGCCCTCTGGGCGGTACGGTTGAAGCACGTTGGGGCTGGTTGGCTGACAGCCACACCGCGATTATCGAAATGGCCGAAGCCAGCGGCCTGCAATTGGTAGCGCCAGGCCAGCGCGATGCGTGCACCAGCAGCACCTACGGCACCGGCGAGCTGATTCGCGCGGCCCTGGACCTGGGTGCCCAGCGCATCATTCTGGCAATTGGCGGCAGCGCCACCAACGACGGCGGCGCGGGGGCGATGCAAGCCCTGGGCGTGCAACTGTTCGACGCTGCGGAACAGGCCTTGCCGCCCGGAGGCCTGGCCTTGTCACGGCTGGCGCATATCAACCTGGAAAAACTCGACCCGCGCCTGGCCCAGGTACGCTTTGAAATCGCCGCCGATGTGAACAACCCACTGTGCGGCCCCCACGGCGCCTCGGCGATTTTCGGCCCGCAAAAAGGCGCCAGCCCCGGGCAGGTGCAACAACTGGACGCCGCCCTCGGCCACTTCGCCGATCACTGCGCCAAGGTCCTGCCCAAGGACGTGCGCGACGAGCCCGGCAGCGGCGCCGCCGGCGGCCTGGGGTTTGCCGCCAAGGCGTTCCTCGGCGCGCAGTTCCGCGCGGGCGTGGAAGTCGTTGCCGAACTGGTGGGCCTTGACGAAGCCGTACGCGGCGCCGACCTGGTCATCACCGGCGAAGGCCGCTTCGACGCCCAGACCCTGCGCGGCAAAACCCCCTTCGGCGTGGCCCGCATCGCCCGGCAACACGGCGTACCGGTGATTGTCATCGCCGGCACCCTGGGCGACGGCTACGAGCAGATGTACGCCCATGGCGTGGCAGCGGCGTTTGCCTTGCCAAGCGGCCCGATAAGCCTGGAGCAGGCCTGCAGTGAGGCACCGCGTTTGCTACGCGAGCGCGCGGCGGATATTGCGCGGGTGTGGCGTGTGGCTGCGCGGGGCTGAGAGAGGCAGCCCTCGGCGCCGTGACACAGCTGTCGATAATTACTATGATCCGTGCATTCTTTTAAGACTGGCTGACCTGGCCGGACACGTTGGAAGCCGATCATGCAGATCAAGCGTTTTACTCTCGTCAATTTTCGCGGCATCGAGCACATGGAGCTCGACTTCGAGGGTAAGAAGACTGTTGCTTTGGTGGGCGTCAATGGGGTGGGCAAGTCTTCGATTCTGGATGCGTTGGCGATTACGCTTTCGAATTTGACGGCGCGCATTGTTAATCAGGCTTCGAAGTCCAGAGCAATATCAAAAGATGACATCAAGACTGGCGCTGAATACACACGACTGAAGGTTGTCGTCGGGTTCCAAGATGAGCACGATGTCGATTGGGCAATAGCACTTAACCGAAAATCAGGAAAACACCCCAAGGAACGTAGTAGTGATTTGGCTTTGGTGAAAGAGACGGCTGCGTCTTTTGAAATCAATGCCCTTCACTACGAGCTCATTGGTGACAAGCCTATTCAGTTGCCTCTTGCAGTTTATTACGACGTTCATCGGGCTGTTTTAGATGTTCCATTACGTGTTCGTGAGCGTTTGGTGAACACAATCGATGAAGGTTACGACGACGCACTTGGTCATGGCGGCGCTGACTTTAAAAGATTTTTCATCTGGTTTCGCAACCAGGAAGATCTCGAAAATGAAATTAGTCGAGACCTTCCAGGATTCCGTGACCATGAGCTTTCAGCAGTTCGGCGAGCAATTGAAATATTCACAGGATTCAAGGACATTCGAGTACGTCGCAAGCCAACACTTAGGATGACCGTTCTCAAAGGTAACCTCGAATTCAACGTCCTGCAGCTTTCGGATGGAGAGAAATGCTTGTTGGCAATGGTTGGCGATTTGGCTCGAAGACTTACATTGTTAAATCGCGAAGTGCCTGACCCATTGGAGGGCAAAGGTGTCGTCCTTATTGACGAGTTGGATCTTCACCTTCATCCAGGTTGGCAACGCACCGTTGTCGCCAAGTTGGAACGAACATTTCCCAACTGCCAATTCATCATTACCACCCACTCCCCGCAAATATTGGGTGAACTTCCTGCTGAGGCGGTGATGCTGCTCAAGGAAGGCAAGTATATCGGTCATCCGGAGCGCTCACTGGGCCTTCGAAGTGGTGAGGTCATAGAGGAACTGATGGGGGAATTGGCCCAAAACCAAAACGTCAGCCAGCAACTCAGAACAATCTACCGTGACCTCGACGACGACAATCTTGAATCCGCCCAGGCTAAACTCGCGAAACTGCGCGAACAGGTCGGCAAAATCCCTGATGTCCTTGAAGCCCAAGCCAGTATTGACTCTCTGAGGTCGCTAGAAGAGGGCGGCGCGTGAGGTCTATCAAAAAAGGCGCCGAGCCACGGGCGCTGATTGAATGGAAAAGAGAAAACCGCAATACGCCGCATAACCTTTACTACGGCAAAGGAAGCAGCTTCCCGAGCGAGGCCGTTCGCCAGGCGCTCTTGAAGGAGCAGTTCCATTTATGCGCGTACACCTTGCGGCGGTTGCCCACTGCGACCGAATGCCAAACAAAGGGGCAGGGCACACAATTCAGTTGCCACATTGAGCATGTCCTTGCACAAACGCATCACGAGGCTGACAGCATCGCCTACGACAATTTGGTAGCGTGTTATCCCTCCAGCCAAACCAAAATGGCTTGTGGTTATGGTGCCGTGGAAAAAGCTGACTACGACGTGGCCCGAAAGCCCTTCGTTTCTCCGCTGTCAGCCAATGTCGGGCGCCAGTTTCGATATTCCAGTGATGGCTACGTAGAAGGTCTGACGCCTGACGCTGTTGCCACCGTCGAGGTCCTTAAGCTCAATCACCCGACGCTGGTAAACGATAGGGCCGCCGTTGTCAGAGGCCGATTGCGACCACGTGGTACTCCGATCACTGCCGCTGCTGCCCGGCGCCTGGCAGACGAAGTCAACTCACCCGATGCCCAGCATTGCCTCCCCGAATACTGCCAGGCACTCAAGCAACAGGCCGAACGTCACGCACAGCGTCTCGAAAAGTACGCAGCCCGTGTTCGTGGCCAAGCCAGGCCCTGAGTACTACCGTCTTAAACAGTGAACATGGGACAATCCGCGTCATTTTTCGACACGGAGAGTCCCCATGCTGCGCCCCGTACTCCTGGCCCTGCTGCTGACCGGCAGCGCCACCCAGGCCTTCGCTCAACCGCCCGCTGAAACCGTACCGCTGCTGCGGGAAATCAAGAACTGGGTCACCGGGTGCGACAACCTGCGCAATTGCCACGCCCTCAGCGCGCCCAGTGGCGTCGATGAAGAAGACTACAGCTCCCTGACCTTACATATCTGGCATCAGGCCGGTCCCGAAGGGTATCTGCGCTTGCGCTTCGACCACCGCGGCGAAGCGCTGGACCTGTCGACCTTGCTGTTGGACGGTCAGCCGCTGGGCCTGGAGCTGACCCGGGATCTGCATGTGGAACTGGACGATCAGGGCGGCGATCCCGAGGTGCAGTCTTACGGCGTGATCGAGGACGCTGCGGCCCGGCGCTGGTTGCAGCGTTTGCGCAATGGCCAGCGCCTGCAATTGCCGGGCGACGAGCAGGCCCATGTGTCGCTGAGCGGCCTGAGCGCTTCGCTGCTGTTGATGGATGCGGTGCAGGGGCGGGTGGATAACGTGACGGCCCTGGCACGCCCCGGAAAAGCGCCGGCCCGTGAGGTGCCGCCACGTTTGCCGACACCGGTGTTGCGCAAGTTCCCTGCGCCGCCGGCGTTGACCGCGCAGGAACAGGCCGGCCTGGTGGCCGCTGCAGTGCAGGCCGTGACGCCGGAGGAGGGTGAGCCCGAGGCAAAGGCCGGGGCGCTGACGGCGCAACAGGCGATGACGGTGGTGCGTTACGACTGCGCGGCCTACAACTGTGAGTTCGACGTGACCAGCCGCCAGCGTCAGGCGCCCTATGCGCAAACGCCGCTGGCGCTTGAGCCCTTGCCGTTGGACGGCGCTGCGCTGCAAGGCTCGGTGGGCTATGACGAAGCCACCGGCACCTTGAGTTATTTCTACAAGCAGCGTGGCATCGGTGACTGTGGCGGCGGTGGTGTCTGGGTGTTTGACGGCAAGGCGTTCCAGCTCAGTGAATTTCATAGCATGCCGCGCTGCACCGGTGTCGGTTACGGCGACTGGCCGTCGTTATGGACGACCGTGCCGGCGTCCTAGCCAGGGAGCAGGCATGGCCTCTACACTGGCCGGCCACGTGTCTTTCAAAGGATGAAACCCCATGCACGCACCTGAACCCCATATCGTGATCCAGCGCTTTACCGAGGCCCACCTTGAAGGTGTGGCGGCGCTCTATAACGAACCGGCCGTGTGCCGGCAGGTGCTGCAGATGCCGTTCCAGTCGGTCGAGGCGTGGCGCAAGCGCCTGGTGATGGACAACGAGCGGCGCCTGCAACTGGTGGCGGTGCACGGCGGCGAGGTGATCGGCCAACTGGGCCTGGAACAGTACCTGCGCGTGCGCCAGGCCCATGTCGGTTCGTTCGGCATGGGCGTGGCGACGGCCTGGCAGGGCAAGGGCGTAGGCTCGCGGCTGTTGACGGCCGCGCTGGACGTGGCCGACAACTGGATGAACCTGCACCGGGTGGAACTCACGGTGTACGCCGACAACGAAGCCGCGCACCACCTGTATCGCAAGTTCGGCTTCGAGGTCGAAGGGCGCTTGCGTGACTACGCCCTGCGCGATGGGGTGTTTGTCGACACCCTGAGCATGGCGCGCCTGCGCCAGTCGGCTTAACCCTCCAGCGCAAACGCCACCGCAGCCTGCGCATGCAGCTCGGTGGTGTCCAGCAGCGGCAGGTCGCTGTGTTCGGGCTTGACCAACAGGCTGATTTCCGTGCAACCGAGGATGACCGCCTGGGCACCCCGTGCGGCCAGGGACTCGATGACCCGCAGATAAACCTGGCGTGATGCATCGCTGATCACGCCGACGCACAACTCCTCATAGATGATCCGGTGCACGGCGCGGCGCTCCTCCGCGTCCGGCACCAGCACGGTGAGGCCCTGGGCGGCCAGGCGTGACGTGAGAAAATCCTGCTCCATGGTGAACGCGGTGCCGAGCAAGCCGACGGTCAGGGTGCCGGCTGCCACCGCCGCCGCAGCGGCCGCATCGGCGATATGCAGGAAGGGAATCGACACCGCCGCCTCGATACGCGGCGCCACCAAGTGCATGGTGTTGGTACACAACACCACGCATTCGGCGCCGCCGGCCTGCAAACGGCGCGCGGCGTCTTCCAGGATCAGCGCGGTGTCATCCCAACGCCCGGCGTGCTGGGCCTGTTCCACCGGGCCGAAGTCCACGCTGTACATCAACACCTGGGCCGAGCGCAGCGGGCCGAGCTGGTCGCGCACGCGCTGATTGATGATGCGGTAGTACTCGGCGCTGGACTCCCAGCTCATGCCGCCGATAAGGCCGATGGTGCGCATGTGATGCTCCTGACAGGGAAAGTCGCTTCACCTTACCCATCAGCCGCTGAATAGTCATACGCAGTTGCCCGCCAAATGACCGGAGCAGTTTCACATGTCCAGGTTGCCCCATCCCGGCCGGGGTTGCTCCGCGGCAATGGCGTGGATGGGTTTACCCGTGGCCTGCTCCACGCGCCGCGCCACCTCCGGGTCGTCGGCGAACGGCAACATGCTGGCTTCGTCCAGGCTCGTCTCGGACTGCCCGCGCAGGCAATACTCCACCGCAGCGTACAGGCACACCACGATCAGCACGCTCCACATATCAGGCGATCCGCGCATCGAGCCGGGCCACGTTCAAGTCTGCGACCCGCACCGTGCGCCAAGTGTTGTAGGCCATCAGCAACATGCCCGTGAGGAAAAACACGCCCCCCGCAAACCGCACCACAAACCCCGGATGGCTGGCCTGCAAGGCTTCGACAAACGAGTAGGTGAGGGTGCCGTCGTCGTTTACCGCGCGCCACATCAGGCCTTGGGTGATGCCGTTGACCCACATCGAGGCGATGTACAGCACCGTGCCGATGGTTGCCAGCCAGAAGTGCAGGTTGATCAGCGCCACGCTGTGCATCTGCTCGCGGCCGAACAGCTTGGGGATCATGTGGTACAGCGAGCCAAAGGTGATCATCGCCACCCAGCCCAGGGCACCGGCGTGTACGTGGCCGATGGTCCAGTCGGTGTAGTGGGAGAGGGCGTTGACGGTCTTGATCGCCATCATCGGGCCTTCGAAGGTCGACATGCCATAGAACGCCAGGGACAGCACCAGGAAGCGCAGGATCGGGTCGGTGCGCAGCTTATGCCAGGCACCGGACAAGGTCATCATGCCGTTGATCATGCCGCCCCAGCTCGGGGCCAGCAGGATCAGCGACATGGCCATGCCCAGTGACTGCGCCCAGTCGGGCAAGGCGGTGTAGTGCAAATGGTGCGGGCCGGCCCAGATGTACAGGGTGATCAGCGCCCAGAAGTGCACGATGGACAGGCGATAGGAGTACACCGGCCGGCCAACCTGCTTGGGTACGAAGTAATACATCATCCCCAGGAAACCGGTGGTGAGGAAAAAGCCCACGGCGTTATGCCCGTACCACCACTGCACCATGGCATCGGTCGCGCCGGAATACACCGGGTAGGACTTGAACCAATCCACCGGGATCGCCAGGTGATTGACCACGTGCAACATGGCGATCACCAGGATAAACGCGCCGAAAAACCAGTTGCCCACGTAGATATGCCGGGTCTTGCGCCTTACCACCGTGGTGAAGAACACAATGGCGTAGGCCACCCACACCACGGTCATCCACACCGCGCCGGAAAACTCGATCTCGGCGTATTCCTTGGTGGTGGTGTAGCCCAGGGGCAGGCTGACCAGCATGATCACGATCACCGACTGCCAGCCCCAGAAGGTAAACGCGGCGAGGCGGTCGGAAAACAGGCGCACCTGGCAGGTCCGTTGCACCGCATAGTAGCTGGCGGCAAATTGCGCACTGCCGGCGAAGCCAAAGATCACCAGGCTGGTGTGCAACGGCCGCAACCGGCCGAACGTGGTCCAGGGCAGGTCCAGGTTCATCTGCGGCCAGACCAGTTGCGAGGCGATCCACACGCCCATGGCCATACCCACCACGCCCCACACAAGGGTGGCGATCACGAATTGGCGGACGACTTTATAGTTATAGGCCTGCCCGGTTATTGCTGTGCTCATGCTTAGTCCTCCCACGGTTCCAAGTGGCGGGCACTGTAGGAAACGCGGGAAAAACAAAACAGGCTCAGAAAAACCTCATTACAGCGGATCAGTCGACAAGCACGCCCACTGGCCTGTCAGCGTTAATCGTACGGTGAGTGGCCGCATCTGCCATGATCGGGCATCGCAACCTGGCACACCCAAGGAAATCTGCAATGGACGATGTACAGCAACTGGGCGAGATGCTTCGTCATTACGCCGATAGCGAAGCGCACAAGAAGCAGCAGTTCGATGTGCAGTCGGCGCGCTGGACGCACAAGCTCGACGAGCTGTTCGGGCAGATCGAGCAATGGCTGGAGCCGGTCAAGACTGTCGGCCTGCTGGAGGTGCACTGTGAAGCCTATGTCGCCAGCGGGCCGGGCGTACCGGTGGAGACCTCGACCTTCAAGACCGAAAAGCTGCTGGTGCAGATCACCGGTAAGACCGTGGAGTTCGTGCCTGAAGTCATGGGCGTGGGCGGTTTGATCTCGGTGTCGGTGATGGGCTTGACCGCTGCCCGCCACGGCAGTGTGTCGCTGGTGCTGCCGGCCGACAAAAACGACTGGCTGTGGAAGAAAACAAATGGCCTCAAAGACCCGGACACCTTTGGCTTTGACGCCAATTTCCTGGCTACGCAGTTGCAGAGCCTGATCCCGCGCGAACGCGGCTGAGGGGCTCCCGCTTCGCGCAACGTCGATGGGGGACGCCGGTGTGTCAGACACTGGGTGGAAATACGCATTTTTCCCCAGGATTGGCTATACCTACAGCTCCATGTTTCGATGATGATCGCCAGGGAGTTCAATGATGAAACTAAGGCTAATGATCAGTACGCTGTGCGTGGCCTCCATCGCAATGGCCGGCTGCGCCAGCAAGGTCACCCAACCGGACGAGTACTCAGGCTTTCTGTCCGACTACAGCCAACTCAAGGAAGCCAAGTCGCCTTCGGGGGTCGAGGTGATGCGCTGGGTAGACCCCCAACTCGACCTGAGCCGCTATACCGCGGTGTATATCGAACCGACGCAGTTCTACCCCAAGCCCCAGGCCACCACGAAAATCCCCGACAGCACCCTCAATGGCATCAACACCTACTTCAACCAGGCGCTCAAGCGTGAGCTGGGCAAATCACTGCCCCTGGCCAACGGGCCCGGCCCCGGTGTGATGGTGGTACGTGCGGCGATCACCGCCGTCAGCAGCAAGACCGAAGGCCTCAAACCCTATGAATTCGTGCCCGTGGCCCTGGTGGCGGCAGCGGTGAGTACCGGTACCGGCATCCGAGACCAGGAAACCACCCTGGGTACCGAGGCGCAGTTCCTCGATGGTGCCAGTGGCAAGGTGCTCGCCCAAGTGGTGCGCAAGGGCACGGGCAAGCCGCTGTCCAACGACTCGCAGGTGATGAAGGCCGATGACGTGAAAGGCGTGATCGATGGCTGGGCGTCGGACCTGCATCAGTCGTATGTGAAGCTGAAAAAACACTAGGGACTAGAACGCATTCCTGGCGGGTTTGTTGTAGTAGCTGAGCAGGGCGTCGTAGCGACGGGTGATGAGGTAGTAGTCATCGCTCAGTTGCTGTGGTGGGGCGTGTTCCCGCCAGTCCTGATGCAGGGTGCGCAACGCCTGGAGGTACGCGTCGGCTGACGCGCGGGTGGCGTACCAGAGGTGAGTGGCTTCATCCTCCCGTTTGCTGCGCGGCATTTTCACCAGGAAGTCCTTGCTGGCATCGCTGGCCTGTTGCAGCGTCTCGGTCAAGCTGAGCAGTTGCTGAGGCGTCAGGCTGGCGTCGCGTACACCCTGGTCAATCTGGTTCATCGCCTGGCGGGCGGCGATCATATGGTTGAGCAGGTGCCAATGCAGGTCCCGGCCGAAGCGCGATTCGAGTCGCTCCAGCTGTGCCGGGCGCAAACGGAGGTCTTCGTCCTGCAAATGGTTGCGTAATTCGGCGGATGCCCGCAGGTATTCTTCGCCCCGCTGGGCCAGTTGCTCCTCCAGACTCTTGTTCATGGCCTGTGCCACAAACTGGCGTATGTTCGACGGCATACCTTCGGTTTGTATCGGGTCAACCATGTCTGCCAGCGAGGTGAATTTATTCAGCTTGTCGGCATACACCGTGGCGAGAGTACCGAGGTGGCTTCCGGGCTGCTGGCGCTCCAGTTTGAGTGTGTACAACTGCGAACAGACCGCCGCTTGGATAAGGCGCGGTTCAGGCTCATCACGGTCGCCAAATTTATCCTGGGTGGGTGCTTCGGGCTGTGTCGAACGCATACGGTAGTACGCCAGGCGCGTATCGCGATCAATGCGGTTCACGCAGTCAATGATCGGGGCCAGTGCGCTGGCCGTTGCGGTGGAAGGGCTGTCCCGTTGGTCGAGCCATAATTGCACGCGTTGCAGGGGTTTGGTGGCGCCGGCCACACCGAGCAATCCCAGGCCCAATACCAGGCTGATGGGTAACAACCATTTCGGATTCATTGCGCGGCCTCCTGGCCATACCACTGTGCCTGGGTGGCGGGCGCCTGACAGTCGGGGGCGGTGCGAGGCATGCGGCTGCACAGGCGTTCGGGCCACTGTTGCAGGCCCTGGTTACGGGTCACGTGTTGCTGGTTGTCGAGCACCTTCAAGCCGGCGTACAGCACAATCCCACTGGTGACCAACAGCACCATGCCCAGGGCCGTCCAGCGCGGGTGGCGGGCGGTCCAGGGGGTGTGGCTGTTCATGAAGGGTCGCTTGATGACGCCGATAACCGCCAGGGTCGCGACCAGCGCCAGGCTGGCAAACGGGCCGAAGGCGTAACCCAGCGCTGCGGCAAGGACCAGCCCTGGCAGCAGGTCCCGTATCGGCAACAACGGCAGGTGAGTAGGGCTGAGCCAGCGCGGCAGGTGCTCACTGAGTCGTTCATCGAGCACGCGGTACTGATGAGCCAGCGGGCGCCAGACCTGCCAAGCCAATCCGGCGCCTATCACGGCGCCCAACGCCCACAGCAGGCCGTAGCCCAAGGTCGGCAGCACATTGCCGGCCAGGGGCTCGGCATTCACCAGCACGCCCACCAGGCAGCTCAATACCAGTGCGACAATCCAGGGCCAGGTGTCCATGGTCGTGTCCCAGCCTTGCCAGAAATACACGGTACCGCCGGGCATCGCTTCGGCTTCGGCCACATGGTCGGCGTAGATATCTGCGCTGAGTGCCTGGCAGGCTTTCCAGTCATGTTCATCGAAGCGTTGGGCGAAGGCACGGCGCTGACCCAGGCTCATCGGTGCCAATAGCAGCCGGGCGGCACGTTGTTGCGGGCTGTTGGGCGCTTCGGCTGCCAGTGCCCGTTGGCGTGCCATGAAGACCGGGCCTTGCTGGCGTTGCAACAGCCGCGCCCAATCCCCCGCCGGGCAGTCGTGACCGGCGCCGCCATGCCAGTGCTGGCCGGCGCACACCGCGTCGAACACTGCGCTCGACCAGTAGTGACTCTGTGCAAGCAGGCGGGCCAGCCATTGGTTGAACCACTCGGCATGGGGATGATTGTTCACCCAGGGATGTTCGGAACGTGCGGCATAGGCAGCCAGGAAAGCGGCCTCGTCCTTTTGCTCAAGGGCCTGGCGAAAGGGTTGCTGCAACGCGCTGCGGTGCTTGCGCTCGAGTCTTTCGATCAGCTCGCCGGGCAACTCCAGGCGCTGCCAGGCCGTCAGCCAGTTGAAGGTTTCAAAGGCCCAGCGGGTGTCTTCGGGGTTGAGATGCCCCTCGATGTCGCGTAACAACAGCTGGATTTCAAAGTGCAGCGCATTGCCATGGGCCATGGCTGCCTGGTAGTGGTCGGCAAGGCCGTCGCCCAGGATGTCGATGACCACTTCGTCAGCTTCCTGCTGCCCCTGGCTCCACTCCAGCGCGGCCTCATAGGCTTCGCGCAGGCGCTGGAAACCCTCGGGGTCATCATCCGGCCGGGTTTTCTTCAGCAGGGCGGCGTATTGGCGCTTGATCGCGCGGCTATCGGCATCCGGGGCCAGGCCGAGGACATTCCAGCAAGTCATGTGCAGTGCAACTCCATAGACAATCGCGCGCACGTTACCCGTTTTACAGGTTGATAAACCAGCGGTAGTAGGGGGTAGGGCTCGTGGTAGGACTGGCCCGGTCCAGCCTTGCGGCGACCGGGCACGCGGTGTTACTTGAGCGGCGTCAACGGCGGCAGTTTCCACTGGCCGTTACCCACCTCAGGCGTGGGCAGGTAAATCCGCAGGATTGCGTAGAACGGACCGGGTGGGGCCGGCAACCAGTTGCTCTGCTCGGCTTTTGGCGGCTCGTGGTGCTGCAGGGCCAGGGTCAGGCCGCCATCGGCGTCGCGCTTGAGGCCGGACAGCATGTGCGAGTTGATCAGGTAGCGTTTCTTGTGGTTGGGCACCAGTTGCTTGGTCTTGGCGTCGTACATGGTCAGGGACCAGAACGCATCGGCCGGTGGCAACTGGTCCTTGGCGAAATGCACGGTGTAGCTGTGGCGTGCGCCGTTGGCAGGCTTGCCCTCGCTGTCGATGACGTAGCTCAGGTACGCAACCTCATCGCCGGAGTTACCGAAAATCCCCATGTCCGCACCGGCGTAGCGGTACAGGTAGTTGTTGTTCAGGTGGTCGCGGCTGCCGTACAAATCGGCACTGGAGACTTGATGCGTGTCAACCTTGTCCTTTTTGAACGCGGCAAACTCGGCGCGGGCATCGGAGATACCGTCTTCCAGGGCCTTGCGCTGTTCAGCGGTCAACGCCTTGACCTTGAAGGGCGCGCCTGGGGCGATACCGATCTTGGCGAAACGCGCCAGCAGGTCTTTCTCGCTGTCCTGGGGCGCGGCGAAGGCCAGCATGAAGTTCAGGTAGCGAAACAGTTGCGGACCTTCGGTCATGGTCGCCATGGGCTTGGGCCACTCCACTTTCGGAGCCTTGGCCGGCGCGGCTTGCTTCACGTAGCTGCTCAGTGACTGCACTTTGTAGCCGTTCTGAATCTGCTTGACCTTGTTCAGGTCCTTCTCGTCGAACAACTGCGTACGGTAGAGGGCGTAGGCGATGTTGCTTTCGCTGTACACCACACGGTCCACGTTGACCGGTTGCTGACCTTTCCAGTCAGGGCCGGCGATCATGTAGTGGCCGCCGTTGTTGCCGGTGCTGCGGGTGCCCAGGTAGGCGATGTTCTGTGTGTAGAGATCGATCAACTGCACCGAGTAATAACGGTTGTCTTCGATCCTGGGCAGTGTCAGAACCTGAGGCTCGCTGCGCAGGTCCAGCCAGACGAAGGAGTAGGGCGTGTCCAGGTTCGGGGTGACGACCGCGGTGTCCTTGGGGGTGAACACCTGAGCTGTATTGCCGATATGGTTGAACGGCGCCTTGAAGTTGGCGCCGCCCTTGTCGACGGCCTGGGTGTAGAGCGTCTTGTACATCTCCACCACTGGGTAGCCATACAGGTAGGCTTCCTTGGCGATGGCCCGGGCTTCGCTGGGGGTGGCGGTGAAATCGGCCCAGGCGCCGGTACTCATGAGTATCGAGAGGCTCGCCAACAGCAGGCGCGTCGGTTTTCCAATCATGTTGTCGCGTCCTTCCAAAGTGCGTTTGACTGACGGGGAATAAAGGCGATGAGTTTCCTGTTTTATTTCCCGAACGTCACGTTAATCCCTGCGAATTATGCGAACTCATCAATGCCGATCCGTACGGCGGCTTGAACCTGTGGGTAAAGACGCACAAATAGCCGCCTCGATGGGCTGCACTGTGTAAAAGAGGGGGGGTCAGGCGGCAGGCAGCATCGATTTGACTTTGTCGCGCAATTGATCGATGGAGAACGGCTTGGCGATCACCTGCATGCCGGCGGGCACATCGATGTTCTCGGCATAGCCGCTGGCAAACAGGATCGGCAGGGTGGGCCGCACTTCACGCACCTTGGCTGCCAATTGCTTACCGTCCATATCCGGCAGGCCGACGTCGGTCATCATCAGGTCGATGTGCTGCGCGGCATTTTCGACAATCTTCAAGGCTTCTTCAGCGTCGGCAGCTTCAAGCACCAGGAACTCCAACTCTTCGAGCACATCAACGATCAACATGCGCACGATGGCATCGTCTTCGACGACAAGGAGGGTGGAGGGGGCTGCGGACATAATGAGGGTTCCCGAAAAAATGGAGGTGCAGGTCTTTAGCGGTTGAAAGACCATTCTCTAATGAGTCGCGTCAATCTCGGCAAGTTCCGTTGGCGCGGGCATTGTGACGGGAATGGAGGAAAATGTCGCGTTAACCACGAGGGGCCGCGAGCGGTCAGTGGCGCCCTCCTGCGCACCGTTCAACGCCTTGCTTTTTCAGGAGCCCCAACCCTGCCGGGGGCCGGGGCAGTCCCATGCATCAAGACGGCAAGGGCGTGGACACCATGATTGAAACCGCAAAACTGTCGACCTTGTCTGTGACGATGTCATCGGGATGGAAAGCGCTCACGTGGAATTCCTTTTTGCCCGCCGGCGAAACCTTAGGCTTCAAGGTCGCGCTGACACCGCCGCTGCTGAGGATTTTTTCGATGCCTTCGCGCATGGACTCTACGTTGTCAAAACTGACCAGCCCGCCATTGGGTTCGAAGAAAAACCACTCTTTTTGACCATCCTTGACTCTGACACCCGCCAGCATGGCGTGATCTTCCGTGCTGATTCTCAGGTATTTTGACGCAGTGGACTTGCTCAGGTCGTCGATGATGGACTGATGATTGATCAGTGAAGGGGCGGCGTTTATATGGAAGGTGTCCTTTGTGTTTACGGCGTACTGCAGTGTTTTTATATCGCGATTGAATTTGTCATGCAGCGAAGAGGGCGATTTAGTCGTGGACGCCTTGCGAAGATTGTCGAGGAATATTTTTTCGTCGCCTCGATGCAAGGCGAGCGCCATGGCATTCGATAGCCCGGCGCAATCGCCCTTGGAGGTCAGATCGACACGGCCGAGGTAGTCCGACTGGGCAAAGCGATTGATGGAAACCCCGGGATTCCCGACGTCGCTGGCAAGCAGCGCGGTGAAATACTCGCCGTCTTCAATTCTTCTGGTCTTCAACTCCCTGGCCAGAATCCCCATTTCTTCCGGTGTCCTGCCAGGTTTTGCGGCGAGTGCCACCAACGCTTCGAAACTGCGCTCTCCAGCGTAATCCGACAGGTCATCCAATGCACCGCTTCGATAACCCTGGTTGAATTTTGGAAGTGCGTTGGAGGTCCTCGCCTTAGCGATATTCGTTCCTACACTCGTCAGGTGCATATCCGCGACGCTATCGAACAGACTGCCGCGCAGGGGGGAGAAATCCTCGATTGGCGGGCCATAGGGCAGGTTCCGGACAGGGTCATAACTGAACCACTGATCGTTTTTCAACACGGCAAAGCCTTCGACGCTTTGCTCTCCGACCTTATAAGACCCTATCAGCGTCGGGCCATATTGCTTGTTTGCCGCCTTCAACAGGTCATAGCTTCCGGATGCGCCACGCACCTTGTTGATCAGTACCTGCCCGGAGTCGCCGAGAAATTTTGCGCCGCGCGTGGCCAGCTTGGCGCCTCCCGTCGCCGCGCCCCTCACTCCGCTCAACGGGTTGAGCGAGCTGATAAGGCTACTGCCGATGACGCGACCCGCCTGCAATGCCTTTACGGCAGCGGACGCCGAGGATGAAGCCACCTTGGCGAGCTTTGCGGCAGCACCGTAACCCATGGTCAGCAGCCCGAGAGCATCCAGGCCGAGGTCCAAAAGCCCGGCTTCATAGTCACCGTCACGAAAGTTGACAATGGCCGATCTCAAGGGAATCAAGTTGAGAGCAAACTGCCTGAGTCGCTCATCACTTTCTTTCTGCTGATCGAATGTCGTGCTTCCCCTGGCTTGCTGCCATTGGTTCCTGATACCAAGGTGCTCAAAAAAAGCGCCTGCCAGGTCGTGTGTTCGGGTAGAGGTGAAACTCGATGGGGGACGAGAAGGGTCCTCCGGCGGCTGTTCTCGCTCGAGCCGGTCCTTGTGCTCAGGGGTGAACTTTTCCACTTTGGTCGATATATTCGCGTCGCGCCATCCACCCCGCGTAATGGCTGCCTCACTCTGTCGCTTGACGATGCGTTTGTTCCGGACATCGATCTCATAAACATTGACCTCGGTTTTTCCGTCAACCTGCCTTTCGGTTCTTACCAGCAATTCATTGAGCTTGGATTGGAAAGTGGCCGGGTTTATGAAACCCCTGCCAATCTTGTATTGGTTGTATTGAAATAATTCGATTTTACCGAACTCCAGGTTTTTCCGATCTTCCAGTGGCAGCTCGGAAATCATGTGTTTTACCTGGGTCTCAATGCCATCTTTGAGTGATTCGATTGCCGATTCGTATTGCCCCAGGAATATCCCATTGACGTTGAGCCTGGGTTGCTGGTTGATCGCATGGATAGGAAGGCCAGGGTCGTCGGTTTTCCAGTTGACGTTGATGCCCATCATGGCCATGTCCAGCATCGAGTGCTTGCCATCCAGTTGCTTGGCTTTGTCATCGGAGACGGTTGAGAGACTTTTCGACTCAAAGTCAGTGCGCTCGCCAAAATGCTCCTTGAGTTTTTCCAGGGCGATGGCTTTTCTACTTGGAATCTCGGCAGTGAGTGATTGGGAGGCCTTGATTCTGGCACTTAACTGCTCATTGAACGCGGTCCGGATGCTGTCCACTTCCTCAGGGGTGTAGAGGGCATCGTCCTTCTTTTCGACCAAACCATTGGACACGCCCCAATCCAGTAACAACGGCGTGATGGCGTGTTCCGCAGGACCATTCAAGGCTTGTGCGGCACTCATGACCTGGCCGTAGCTCATTTGTGATGCGGTCCCCGGCGCACTCGCTTCGACCTTGGCCACCGCAAGGCAGAAACTCACCCAGGCCTGGCTGCCGTTCACCAGTGTGTCGGGAATATCCTTGACCAGGAACTGGGGGGCTGTGCGTGACAGCAACAGGTGGGTGGCCAGCTTGGCCGTGGCCGGCGTGGCCCTGCCTTTAGTCACCAGATGTTTACTGAGCCCCTCGACGATGGCTGACGGTGGCAGGCCCCAATAGTCTTGATGGCTCAAGTCAAAGCCGGCGATTGAATTTCTCACAGGCAACACGACGGATTCACGATCGAGACCGATGTGAAGGGCGGCCAACACGTAATCGCTGATGCTGGTTGGCGTGTCGATACCATTCAGCCCGTCCTGGATCCCTTGCCCTATCTTCTGGGCCATGGGGGACTTGAGCAGGGTGTCCAGCGCCCTGGCCGGGTCTTGCAGTTCGACATCCGAAAGAGCGCTGGCCTTGATAAGCGCACCCAGCGCCGCTTTGGCCAGCTCCGCCCGGACTAAGGAGGGCTCTGTCCGGATATTGCTGCGCAGGATGCTGGACTCGACGATGACCCGTATCTTGCGCCGTTGTTCCTGGGTCAGGGGAAGGGGCCAGGATAAGCCACCTCCTAGATCACCCAGCGGCGGTTCCAGGGCCCGAGCGTTAGCGGCATCTGCCAAGTGAACCAGGTCAGCTCGGGTTTCAGGGATAGGTAAATCGTGATGCTTGATAAAGCTTTCCAGGCTGGCGGCGGACTCGCTGCCCGGCATGCCGGACGGGTGAAAGGCCGAGTGTGGATCAATGACTGTTTGAGTGGTTTTCAAATGTGACAACACGGCTGCTGGAGTCGCGTCCTCTCCCAGGCTCTTCGTCGCCTCGGTGAGCTGGTGCGCGAGGTTCTTCCAGTTCTGTGCGTTTGCCTGCGCGCGTGCTTGGGGTGAAAGAGGCTGCGATTCATCCGAGGAGCGTCGTGCAGGTGTTGAAGCTGGGTCGCTGTGTATGGACAGGGTGTTACCAGGGGTGGCCTGCGACTGAGCAGGCGTCGATGCAATGGAGTGATCTATAACCGAGGGGCGTGGTTGGACGCTCAATGAGGATGACATTTTCATTACCTTTGGTTGTTGGTCCTCCCTGGACCTGCTTCAGACCTCCGGTGAGTGTCGGGAGCGCACAAAGGTGTTCCTCCGGCATTGGTTCCATAAATGTCGGGCATCGGCGGTGGCAAGTTTGGGATGTGAATATGTTTCGCGTCAGAAACGTAGCCCTCTACCGGCACTTTGGGGCAAACTCCCGGTTTTTCCCTATTTGGCCAAGGCATGCCCATGACTCCCGCGTCGTCCGTCGATGAAAAGAGCTTTCGTACACTGCTCAGCCGAAACGTGGCATTGCCCCTGGGTGTGGGCGTGCTCAGCGCGGTGTTTTTCGTCTGTCTGATCACCTATTTGCTCGCGGTGATCCAGTGGGTGGAACACACGGACCGGGTCATCAACAACCTCAACGAGTCGTCCAAGCTGACCGTCGATCTTGAAACCGGCATGCGTGGTTTCCTGATCACCGGGGACGAGCACTTCCTCGACCCGTACGAAGTGGCCAAGCCGCGCATCATTGCCGACCTGCGTAACTTGCAGGAGCTGGTGGCGGACAACCCGCAACAGGTGGACCGCCTGAAACGCCTGGAAGCCCTGCAAGCCGAATGGAACAAATACGCCCAGTCGATGATCGACCTGCAGCGCGAAAGCGGTGACTACCGCAACGCCGTCAAGTCCGGCCGGGGCAAGCGCCTGACCGACGAAATTCGCAAGGAATACGAGGACGCGGTGGCGATGGAGCAGCAGTTCCGGATCACTCGCAACGAACAAGTCACGCGCACCACGGTGATCAGCGTCACCCTCTATCTGTTGTTCGTTCTCGGCCTGAGCGGGATCCTGGCGTATATCGGTAGAAAAAATTTACTTTCCCTGTCAGATAGTTACAGCGCAAACCTCGCGTCACAACAGAAGATCGCGCAGCGCCTGGAGCGACAGGCATGGCTGCGTAACGGCCAGACCGAACTGGCCGAACAAGTGCTCGGCCAACTCACCCTGAACATGCTCGGACGCAATATCCTGCAGTTCTTTGCCCAGTACATGGGCTCGGCGGTGGCGGCGCTGTATGTCCGCGAAGAGCACGGCGGCCTCAAGCGCGTGGCCACCTATGGTTTCTCCCGCGAGCAGGAACAGCTGGAGCAGTCGATCTACAGCGATGAGGGCATCGTCGGGCAGGCCGCCCAGCTCGATCGCCTGATTCGCCTGGACGACGTGCCGGTGGACTACTTCAAGGTCAGCTCCGGCCTGGGGGAAGGCTCGACCCGCAGCGTGCTGGTGGTTCCCACCAGCGATGACGACCGTGTCAACGGTGTGATCGAACTGGGCTTTTTGCGCCCGCTGGAGGAGCGCGACGTCGAACTGCTGGAGCTGATCGCCGGCAATATCGGCACCTCCATCGAAGCCGCCCGTTATCGCCAACGCCTGCAGGAAGTGCTGGCCGAAACCCAGCAGCTCAACGAAGAACTGCAGGTCCAGCAGGAAGAACTCAAGACCGCCAACGAAGAACTCGAAGAACAGTCGCGCATTCTCAAGGAGTCTCAGGCTCACCTGGAAACCCAGCAGGCAGAGCTGGAGCAGACCAACGAGCAACTGGCCGAACAGACCCAGACCCTGGCCGAACAGCGCGACGCCATGGACCGCAAGAACGTCGAACTCAACCAGGCCCAGCTGGAGCTGGAAGATCGCGCCGATGAATTGCAGCGCTCCAGCAAGTACAAGTCCGAATTCCTCGCCAATATGTCCCACGAACTGCGCACGCCGCTGAACAGTTCGTTGATCCTGGCCAAGTTGCTGGCGGAAAACCCCCAGGAAAACCTCAGCGCCGAACAGGTCAAGTTTGCCGAGTCGATCTATTCGGCGGGCAATGACCTGCTCAACCTGATCAACGACATCCTGGATATTTCCAAGGTGGAAGCCGGCAAGTTGGAAGTGCGGCCGGAAAATTCAAGCGTCACGCGCCTGGTCGATGGCCTGCGCGGGATGTTCGAGCCGTTGGCCGCCGACCGTAAGCTGGGGTTTCAGGTACAGGTGCAGGCCGATGCACCGATCATGCTGTTCACCGACCGCCAGCGCCTGGAGCAGATCCTCAAGAACCTGCTCTCCAACGCGATCAAGTTCACCGAGCAAGGCGAGGTCAGCCTGTCGGTGTCCCGCGCGCCGGGGGAAGGCATCGCCTTTACCGTGCGCGATTCGGGCATCGGGATTGCCCCGGACCAGCAGGAAAGCATCTTCGAGGCGTTCCGCCAGGCCGATGGCACCACCAACCGCCGTTACGGCGGCACTGGCCTGGGCCTGTCGATTTCCCGCGACCTGGCCGCGTTGCTTGGCGGCTATATCAGCGTGACCAGTGAGCCCGGCAAAGGCAGCACCTTCACCCTGGTGTTGCCGGAGCAGTATGTCGAACGCGAGGAAGATGCCGCGCCAATCGAGCCGCCGCGCCAGGTGATTACCGCACCCGCACCCACGCCCATCGCAATTTCGCCGCTGCCGGTGGCCGATACCAGGCAGATCCCGCGCTTCGCCGATGACCGCGACAAGGCGCCGTTCACCACCCGCTGCATCCTGGTGGTGGAGGACGAACCGAACTTTGCCCGCATCCTGTTCGACCTAGCCCATGAGCTGGGTTACCAGTGCCTGGTGGCCCACGGTGCGGACGAGGGCTACAGCCTGGCCGAGGAGTACATTCCCGATGCGATCCTGCTGGACATGCGCCTGCCGGACCATTCCGGGCTCACCGTGCTGCAACGCCTCAAGGAGCACGCCAACACGCGCCATATCCCGGTGCACGTGATTTCCGTGGAGGACCGTGTCGAAGCCGCCATGCATATGGGCGCCATCGGCTATGCGGTAAAACCGACGACGCGCGAAGAGCTCAAGGACGTGTTTGCGCGCCTTGAGGCCAAGCTGACCCAGAAGGTCAAGCGCGTACTGCTGGTGGAGGACGATGACCTGCAGCGCGACAGCATTGCCCGCCTGATCGGCGACGATGACATCGAGATCACCGATGTCGGCTATGCCCAGGCCGCCCTGGAACTGCTGCGCACCAACGTCTATGACTGCATGATCATCGACCTCAAGCTGCCGGACATGCTGGGCAACGAGTTGCTCAAGCGCATGGCCACCGAAGATATCTGCTCGTTCCCGCCGGTGATCGTCTACACCGGGCGCAACCTGACCCGCGATGAAGAGGCCGAACTGCGCAAGTATTCGCGCTCGATCATCATCAAGGGCGCCCGCTCGCCAGAGCGCCTGCTCGATGAAGTCACACTCTTTCTGCACAAAGTCGAATCCCAGCTGTCCCATGACCGCCAGAAGATGCTCAAGACCGCTCGCAGCCGCGATAAGGTCTTCGAAGGGCGCAAGATCCTGTTGGTGGACGACGATGTGCGTAACATCTTCGCCCTGACCAGCGCCCTGGAGCACAAAGGTGCCGTGGTGGTGATCGGGCGTAACGGCCGCGAAGCCATCGAGAGACTCAATGAAGTCGACGATATCGACCTGGTGCTGATGGACGTGATGATGCCGGAGATGGACGGCTACGAGGCCACCGCCTTGATCCGCCAGGACCCGCGCTGGAAGAAACTGCCGATCATCGCGGTGACGGCCAAGGCCATGAAAGACGACCAGGAGCGCTGCCTCGCGGCGGGTTCCAACGACTACCTGGCCAAGCCGATCGACCTGGATCGCCTGTTCTCGCTGATTCGCGTGTGGCTACCGAAGATGGAACGCATTTAAGTGGAGCAACGTTTTTTGGAGAAGAACAGCGATATTGAGCTGCGCCTGTTGATCGAGGCGATTTACCTCAAGTACAGCTACGACTTTCGCGACTACTCCGGCGCGTCGGTCAAACGCCGCGTGGCCCATGCCTTGCGCCAGTTCGACTGCGCCACGATTTCAGCGCTGCAGGAGCGGGTGCTGCACGACCCGGCGGCGTTCATGCAGTTGCTGCAGTTCCTGACGATCCCGGTGAGCGAGATGTTTCGCGACCCGTCGCACTTCCTGGCGATCCGTCAGGAAGTGGTGCCGCTGCTCAAGACCTACCCGTCGATCAAGATCTGGATTGCCGGCTGCAGCACGGGGGAGGAGGTGTACTCCATGGCCATCCTGTTGCGTGAGGAAGGGCTGCTGGAACGCACGATCATCTATGCCACCGACATCAACCCCGCGTCCCTGGATAAAGCCAAGCAAGGCATCTTCTCCCTGGAGAATGTGCGGGCCTACACCGCCAATTATCAGCAGGCCGGGGGGCAGCGATCATTTGCCGACTACTACACGGCGGCTTACGATTACGCGATCTTCGACAAATCGTTGCGGGAGAATGTGACCTTCGCCGACCATAGCCTGGCAACCGACAGTGTATTCTCAGAAACTCAATTAATTTCATGTCGTAACGTGCTGATCTATTTCAATAAAAAATTGCAGGATCGGGCGTTTGGATTGTTTCATGAGTCGCTGTGCCATCGCGGCTTCCTGGTCCTGGGCAGTAAGGAAACCCTGGACTTTTCCGCCTACAGCAAGCAATTCGAACCCTTGGTCAAGCAGGAACGGATCTACCGCAAATCATGAACGACGTTGCCGCCAACCCGATTCGCGGGATTGAAGCCATCGTCGTCGGCGCCTCCGCCGGCGGCGTCGAGGCGTTGCTGAGTATTTTCAGCGAACTGCCCGACACCTTCGGCCTGCCGATCATAGCCGTATTGCACCTGCCGGATGAGCGCCGCAGCCAACTGGCGGAAGTCTTTGCGCGACGCCTGCCAATTCCGGTACGGGAAGGGCAGGACAAGGAAGCGATCCAGGCGGGCACGTTGTATTTCGCCGGGCCTGGTTATCACCTTTCGGTCGAGCATGACCGCAGCCTGTCCCTCAGCCAGGAAGAGCGGGTACACCATTCCCGGCCGGCGATCGACTACCTGTTTGCCTCCGCCGCCGATGCCTATGGCCAGGGCCTGCTGGCGATTTTGTTGACGGGGGCCAACCAGGACGGCGCCCACGGGCTGGCCCATGTCAAGCATTCGGGCGGCACCACGGTGGTCCAGGACCCCAGCGAAGCGCGGATTGCCGTGATGCCGCGGGCGGCCCTGGCCCTGCACACCCCTGACCATATTCTGACCCTGAGCCGCATTGCCGCATTGCTGGCTTCCCTGGAATCCTCCCCATGTTAAGTACTGTCCAGGCCAAACTGCTGATCGTCGACGATCTGCCGGAAAACCTGCTGGCCCTCGAAGCGTTGATCAAGCGCGAGGACCGTCAGGTCTTCAAGGCTTTGAGCGCCGATGAGGCCTTGTCGCTGTTGCTGGAGCACGAGTTCGCCATGGCGATTCTCGATGTGCAGATGCCCGGCATGAACGGGTTCGAACTGGCCGAGCTGATGCGCGGCACCGAGAAAACCAAAAACATTCCGATTGTGTTCGTCAGCGCCGCCGGCCGTGAACTCAATTATGCGTTCAAGGGCTATGAAAGTGGCGCCGTGGACTTCCTGCACAAGCCGCTGGATATCCACGCGGTCAAGAGCAAGGTCAATGTGTTTGTCGACCTGTACCGCCAGAGCAAGGCGATGAAGCAGCAAGTCGAAGCCCTGGAGCGCAGCCGCCGCGAGCAGGAGCTGTTGCTCACGCGCCTGCAGGCCACCCAGGCCGAGCTGGAGCAGGCGGTGCGCATGCGCGACGACTTCATGTCGATCGTCGCCCACGAGGTGCGTACGCCCCTTAACGGCCTGATTCTCGAAACCCAGCTGCGCAAGATGCACCTGGCCCGGGATAACGCCGCCGCGTTCACCCTGGACAAGATGCACGCCATGGTCGACCGCGATGAGCGCCAGATCCAGAGCCTGATCCGCCTGATCGAAGACATGCTCGACGTCTCGCGTATCCGCACCGGCAAACTGTCGATACGCCCGGGGCGCTTCGACCTGGCGCAATTGGTGAGCAACCTGGTGGAGAATTTCGCACCGCAGGTGGCTGCCGCCGAATCGTCGATGCACCTCGCGGCCGAGGGGCCGGTGGTGGGCAACTGGGATGAGTTTCGTATCGAACAGGTGGTCACCAACCTGCTGACCAACGCCCTGCGCTACGGGGCCAAGAGCCCGGTTGAGGTGCGCGTGTATACCGAGCATGGCGAAGCCAGGGTAGAAGTGCGTGACCACGGGATCGGCATCAGCGAAGAGAACCAGAAGCGTATTTTCCAGCAGTTCGAACGTGTGTCAGCCAGCCAGGTTGCCGCGGGACTGGGCCTTGGGTTGTTTATTTCCGAGCAGATCGTAGCCGCCCATGGCGGCACCATCGAGGTCGAGAGCCAGATAGGCGAGGGCGCCTTGTTCCGGGTGTGCCTGCCCCTTGAACCGTCGGCATGAAATCAATCGTCACCCCGACGCAACCTCTACGTGACCCCATGGTCGTAATTGCAGCAATTGACCGGACAAAGGCTTCCCATGAGTGAAGATGCACAAGATGTCGTACTGATCGTCGAGGACGACGAATCCATTATGTTTGTGCTGGGTGAGTACCTGGCCGGCCTGGGGTATCGGGTATTGAAGGCGATCAACGGGGAGCAGGCCTTTGAAATCCTCGCCACCAAGCCGCACTTGGACCTGATGGTCACCGACTACCGTTTGCCCGGTGGGATTTCCGGCGTGCAGATCGCTGAGCCCGCGCTCAAGTTGCGCCCGGAATTGAAAGTGATCTTTATCAGCGGCTACCCGCAGGAGATTCTCGACTGCAACAGCCCGATCACGCGCAATGCGCCGATCCTGGCCAAGCCGTTTGACCTGGATACCTTGCA
Organism: Pseudomonas sp. Yb2C2; assembly: GCF_052112325.1. Lineage (NCBI taxonomy): Bacteria > Pseudomonadati > Pseudomonadota > Gammaproteobacteria > Pseudomonadales > Pseudomonadaceae > Pseudomonas > Pseudomonas sp. Yb2C2. Next base: position 29,781 of record NZ_JAVAJK010000021.1, read on the forward strand.
GGAGCATATACAGCGGTTGTTGGCCTGAAGGGCCAGGTGGTGCATCAGGCTCTTCCTGAGCCTGAATGACACTGCTTGGCTAATGGCCATTTACACCCGAATCATCTCCCGCACCTTCGCCGTCAACAAATCAAAGGTAAATGGCTTGGTGATCAACTGCATCCCCGGATCCAGGAACCCACCACGCACCGCCGCATGCTCGGCATATCCGGTAATGAACAGCACCTTCAGGTCCGGACGAACCTGCCGGCCTATCTCTGCCAGTTGGCGTCCATTCATGCCGGGCAAGCCGACGTCGCTGATCATCAGGTCAATGCGCTGGCTGGATTCGATAATCGGCAGTGCGCCATCGGCATCGCCCGCTTCGACAAAGGCGTAGCCCAGCTCACTCAATACCTGGCTGACCAGCACGCGCACCGCCGGGTCGTCCTCGACGATCAGCACGGTTTCCCCGCTGTTGGCGATCGGCAACAGGGCAGGGTCCACGGTCACATCGGGGGTGATTTCGCCGACGAAACGCGGCAGGAACAGGCTCACCGTGGTGCCTTTGCCTACCTCGCTGTGGAGGGTTACATGGCCGCGCGACTGGCGCGCGAAACCGTAGATCATCGACAAGCCCAGGCCGGTGCCCTGGCCAATGGGCTTGGTGGTAAAGAAGGGGTCGAATACCCGGCCCATGAGGCTTTCCGGAATACCGCAGCCGGTGTCGCTGACGCTCAATTCCACGTAGTCGCCGGGTTTGAGCGTGCCGTAGGCGGCCGTGAAGACGCTATCGAGGTGGCGGTTACAGGTTTCGACAACCAGGCGGCCCCCACTCGGCATGGCATCCCGGGCGTTGAGCGCCAGGTTGAGCAGGGCACTTTCCAGTTGATTGGGGTCGGCCTCGGCGGTCCACAACTGAGTGTCCAGGTGCATGTCCAAGGCGATGCTTTCGTTGAGGCTGCGTTGCAGCAACTCGCCCATGGAGGTCACCAGCTGGTTGATCTGTACCGGCTTGGAGTCCAGCGACTGGCGCCGCGAGAACGCCAGCAGGCGGTGGGTGAGGCCGGCGGCACGGTTGGCGGAGGTCACGCCGAGGTCGATCAGGCTGTCCAGATCATCCAGCTTGCCGCGGGACACACGCCTTCTCAGCAGCTCCAGGCTGCCGATAATGCCGGTGAGCATATTGTTGAAGTCGTGGGCGATACCGCCGGTCAACTGGCCGACGGCTTCCATCTTCTGGGATTGGCGCAAGGCTTCTTCGTTGCTGCGCAACTGCGCCGTGCGTTCTTCGACTTGCTGCTCCAGGGTCTCAAGGGTGCGCTGCAGGCGCAGTTCGCTCTCGCTCAGGTCGATCAACCTGTCCCGTGCTTCATATTGCCGACGCCGTCCACGCAGGGCCGCGCTCACCAGGCTGATCAAGGTCACGGGGTGGAAGGGGCGCTCCAGGAACGTCACGTTGCCCAGCAGGCCGCTGAGGTGGGATGAACCGTTCTGCTCGCTGCCGCCGTGATGGGTCATCAGCACGATGGGCAGGTCGGACCAGGCGGGCTGCTGGTGAAGGTATTCCAGCAGGGGCTCCAGGTCCGCGCCGCGCAAGGCTTCGGCTGCGATGATAAGCATCCCGGCGCCTTGCTCCACGGCCTCGCACAATGCGGGCAGGCTGCTGGCAACCATGCCGGTGTAGCCGGCTTCCTTGAGCATCATCAGCGCCAACGAACCATCACGGCCCATGGGCGCCAGGACGATTGCGCGTTCGGATACGGGTGAAATGGTGGTCACACGCCCTCATCCTTGAGCAAAGGCGAACCGGCGCCCATGTAGGTCGGGATACCGCGCAAAACCCCTTGGAAATTGTCCAGCGGTTCTCCGACGGTCATGCCACGGCTGCTGATACGGTATTCACGGATAGTCGACTCGTGGGCGCCGGTGCGTTTCTTGATAATCGAGATGGCGCGGCGCACCTTGCCCAACGCCTCGAAATAACGCAGCAGAATCACGGTGTCGGCCAGGTAAGTGATGTCGACAGGAGCCTGCATGTCGCCGACCAGTCCATGTTGCGCGACGGTCATGAACGTCGCCGCGCCACGGCGGTTGAGGTACAGCAGCAGTTCATGCATATGCAGGATCAGCGCGTTTTCTTCCGGCATTGCCGCCTGGTAGCCATTGATACTGTCGATGACCACCGTCTTGATCCCGCGCTCGTCCACGCAACGACGCACGCGGTGGGAAAACTCGCCGGGGGACAACTCGGCCGCGTCCACCTGTTCGATCAGCAGGTTGCCGGTGGCCTGCAGGGCGGCGAGGTCGATGCCCATATTGTTCATGCGCTCGAACAGCAGGCCCAGTTCTTCATCGAAGATAAACAGCGCGGCCTTTTCGCCACGGCCTACCGCCGCTGCGGCGAAGATCATCGAGATCAGCGATTTGCCGGTACCGGCCGGGCCGAGAATCAGGCTGCTGGAGCCGGTCTCGACGCCGCCGCCCATCAGGGCATCCAGCTCACGAATGCCGCTGCTCAAGGTCTGGCGTATGTAACCGCCACGATGCTCGGCGGCGACCAGGCGCGGAAAGACGTGAATGCCATCGTGCATGATGGTGAAGTCGTGAAACCCACCCCGATATTTCTGCCCGCGATATTTCACCACCCGCACGCGACGGCGTTCGGCGCCGTAGTTGGGGGTCAGTTCTTCCAGGCGAATCACCCCGTGGGCCACGCTGTGCACGGTTTTGTCGAGGGATTCGGTGGTCAGGTCGTCGAGCAGCAGCACGGTGGCGTCGTAGCGCACGAAGTAATGCTTGATCGCCAGGATCTGGCGGCGATAGCGCAGCGAGCTTTGCGCGAGCAGGCGGATTTCCGAGAGGCTGTCGATGACCACTCGGGTCGGCTTGACCCGCTCCACCACTTCGAAGATCTGCCGGGTTGCTTCGCCCAGCTCCAGGTCCGAAGAGTACAGCAGGCTCTGCTGATGCTCGGCATCCAGCAGGCTCTCCGGCGGGGTCAGTTCGAAGATATGAATATTGTCGTCCAGGTCCCAACCGTGGGACTCGGCGCCCTGGCGCAACTCACGCTCGGTTTCGGACAGTGTGATGTAGAGCGTTCGCTCACCCGCTTTCGCCCCGGCCTGCAGGAAGTGCAGGGCGACCGTGGTTTTACCGGTGCCAGGTTCACCTTCCAGCAGGAACAGGTGGCTGCGCGATAGCCCTCCGGCAAGAATGTCGTCGAGACCTTCGATGCCGATGGCTGCTTTTTCGGTTAACAACGCTTTGGATGTAGACAAGAAGTGCCCTCAGGTCACATACGAGTAGAGGATGCGCATCCAGGTGGACGCGCCATGTTCTCTTGACCGTAGCGCTTTGTGGCGGTTCAAACTGATGCGCGATTATTGTGCCTACAGGCCTTGCTGCAGTGCCGGATCGTCAGGGTTTTGCTGTTCCAGCTGGGCGAGCAGCACCTGCACATTCTGCAATTGGCCGCTTTCTTTCCAATAATTGACCAACAGCACCCGGGCCTTGCGATTGGCCGGGTGGCGCTGGACGATTTCCTCCAACTGGCGCTGGGCCGCTTCCAATTCCTGCTGGGCATGCAGGGTGGTAGCGAGGTCGTAGCGGTAATCCTGATTGTCCGGCTCCAGCTCCACGGCCTTGGACAGGCCGAGCAACGCATAGGGGCGCTCGCCATGGTGCAGCAGCCACATACCCAGGGCATGTTGCAGGTAGGCCGACTCAGGGTGCGCCGCCAATTGCCGGGCCAGCAATTGGCGGGACTCATCGGTCTTGCCCTGTTTATCCAGCAACTCGATCTGCGCGACCACCGCTTGCAGGTTGTCCGGCTGCAAGCGCATGGCCTGTTCCAAGGCGTTTTGCGCTTCCGGCAGCAGGGCGCTGTGGATGTACAGGCGCGCCAGTTGAATCCAGCCTTCGGCCGTTTCCGGCTGGGCCTTGAGCTTTTTCACGAACTCGTCCAATACCTGCTGCAATGGCCCGAAGTACAGGCCCAAGGTGTCGGGCGACAGGCCGAGCAGGGCATTGGCGGCGGCAAAGCGTACGCTTTGTTCGGGATCATCGAGCACCGGGCCCAGCAGCAGGGTGCGCTGGCCGCTGGGCACCAGGCCGACAATGCTGTGGATGGCCGCTTCGCGCACCAACGCGGAGTCGCTGGTGAGGTCTTTATCGGCGAGCTTCAAGGCCTGGGGGCTGGGGTAGTTGGGCAATTCGGCATGCAGCGCGGCGCGGCGTTCGGGTGACAGGTCCGGCCGGCCCAGTTGCTGATACAGCACGCGCGCGGCGCCCGGCTCGCCGTTATGCGCCTGTTTCAAGGCTTTTGAGTAACCGTGGGCAATGGCAGGAGGCACGGCCACCTGGGCGGTGCGGGAGAAATACCAGGTGATCAGCACAATCAACAACAGGGCGCACAGGCCGACGATGGCGTAACGGCGTGACTTTGACATGCAGGCGTCCGAAAAGCTGAAGAAGCAAAGCCGCAAGCTTCGGCCAGACCACGGCAGGTGTCAAACCCGCGTCAGGTCAGCACGTATTCCACTGGCTCCAGGGCCGGCGGCAGGTCGGTTTCGCCGAGGGCGGCGAGCAGCTCACGCTCCAGGGTGCGCAGGATCGCATTGCAGGGCAGGTCGTTTTCGTCAAAGCCGAAAGGGTCTTCCAGGTCGTCGCCGATCTCATCGAGGCCGAAGAAGGTGTAGCTGACAATGGCGGTAAACACCGGCGTCAGCCAGCCCAGGGGTTCGGCCATGGCGAACGGCAAGAGGATGCAGAACAGGTAAATGGTGCGGTGCAGCAGCAAGGTGTAGGGGAAGGGCAGCGGCGTGCTTTTGATTCGCTCGCACGCGGCCTGTACCTGGCTGAGGCTGACCAGACGGGTTTCCAACTGGGTGTAACGCCATTCGCTGAGGGCGCCTTGCTCGGCCAGGGCGGAAAATCCCGCGCCAATCTGTTGCAGCACCCGGTCAGGCAGGTTGGGATGACTCGCTTCCACGCTCGCCCAGGGCTGGATCGCCCGGGCTTCGTCTTCGTGGCGCAAGCGCGCGACCAGCCCGTGGGCGAAGCCGCCCAGGCCCCGCAGCAGGCGCCCACGCTCCGCCGGGTCAGTAAGCAACTGGGTCTCGCGAATCAGCGAGCGCACCTCGATGATCATCTGCCCCAGTTGCTTGCGGCCTTCCCACCAGCGGTCATAGCAGGCGTTATTGCGAAAACTCATGAAGATCGACAGCGACAGCCCGAGCAATGTGAAGGGCGTGGCGTTGACCTTGGAGAAATAGGCCGGGTGCAGGGTTTCCACCAGCACGATCACCGACGCCAGCAGCGTGACCAGCAGGCTGCGCAGGGCGATGCGCTTGGCAATCGAGCCCTTGAGGGAAAACAGGATGCCCAGCAGGTTCGGTTTGGGACGTACGATCATCGCGGGGAGGACTTCTTCGGTGGCGCAGGCCCTCAGGTTAGGAGCTTGCACGACGCACGTCCAATCGCTTGGGCTGACCGGACGATCAGCGCGGTCGACGATTGGCCAAACCAGTCAGCCATGTTGAAGGCTTTGACCATTGCTGCCGTGGCGTTGCAGAGCGACTATTTCGACGATCTCGACCGTTCAAGGAAACAATAATGCAGATTGAGAACAAGGTTTTTCTGGTCAGCGGCGGCGCTTCCGGCCTCGGTGCGGCCACCGCAGATATGCTGGTCGCGGCCGGCGCCAAGGTCATGCTGGTGGATTTGAATGCCGACGCCGTGGCGGCCAAGGCCAGGCAGCTCGGCGACAACGCCCGCAGCGCAGTGGCGGATATCAGCCAGGAGGCCGCAGCCGAAACCGCCGTGCAGGCAACGGTCGCGGCGTTTGGCGGTTTGCACGGCTTGGTCAACTGCGCGGGGGTGGTGCGCGGTGAAAAGATCCTCGGCAAGACTGGCCCCCACGGGCTGGCCAGCTTTGCCCAGGTGATCAACGTCAACCTGATCGGCAGCTTTAACCTGCTGCGCCTGGCGGCAGCGGCCATCGCCGAAACGGAAGCGAACGCCGACGGCGAGCGCGGGGTGATCATCAATACCGCGTCGGTGGCTGCGTTCGACGGGCAGATCGGGCAGGCCGCTTATGCGGCGTCCAAAGGCGCGATAGCCAGCCTGACCTTGCCCGCCGCCCGTGAGCTGGCGCGCTTCGGCATTCGCGTGATGACCATCGCCCCGGGCATTTTCGAAACCCCGATGATGGCCGGCATGACCCCGGAAGTACGCGACTCCCTGGCCGCCGGCGTGCCGTTTCCGCCGCGCCTGGGCAAGCCTGCCGAATACGCCGCGCTGGTGCGGCACATCATTGAAAACAGCATGCTCAATGGCGAGGTGATCCGTCTCGACGGCGCCTTGCGCATGGCGGCCAAGTAAGGAGGATGAGCCATGAATGATCCCATCGTGATTGTCAGCGCCGTGCGCACGCCCATGGGCGGGTTCCAGGGCGACCTCAAGGGCCTGACTGCGCCGCAACTGGGCTCTGCCGCCATCCGTGCGGCGATCGAGCGTGCCGGCATCGCCGCCGACGCCGTGGATGAGGTGTTGTTTGGGTGCGTGCTGCCCGCCGGCCTGGGCCAGGCGCCCGCGCGTCAAGCCGCCTTGGGCGCCGGGTTGGATAAGTCCACGCGTTGCACCACCCTCAACAAGATGTGCGGCTCGGGCATGGAAGCGGCGATCCTCGCCCATGATTCGCTGCTGGCCGGCAGCGTCGACGTGGTGATCGCCGGCGGCATGGAAAGCATGTCCAACGCGCCCTACCTGCTGGACCGCGCCCGCAGCGGCTATCGCATGGGGCACGGGCGGGTCATCGACCACATGTTCCTCGACGGCCTGGAAGATGCGTATGAAAAAGGCCGCCTGATGGGCACCTTTGCCGAGGAGTGCGCGCAGCTCAACGGCTTCAGCCGTGAGGCGCAGGATGCGTTTGCCATCGCGTCGCTGACCCGTGCGCAGGAGGCAATCACCCATGGCAGCTTCGCCGCCGAAATTGTCCCGGTACAGGTCACCGTCGGCAAAGAGCAGAAAACCATCCTGCATGACGAACAACCGCCCAAGGCCAGGCCGGAAAAAATTCCCGGCCTCAAACCGGCGTTCCGCGAAGGCGGCACGGTGACGGCGGCCAATTCCAGCTCGATTTCCGACGGCGCGGCCGCATTGCTGCTGATGCGCGAGTCCGAGGCACAACAGCGGGGGCTCAAACCGTTGGCGGTGATCCATGGGCACGCAGCGTTTGCCGATGAACCGGGGTTGTTTCCGGTGGCGCCGGTGGGCGCGATTCGCAAGCTGATGAGCAAGACCGGCTGGAGCCTCGACGACGTCGATCTGTTTGAAATCAACGAAGCCTTTGCCGTGGTCAGCCTGGTGACCATGAGCAAGCTGGAAATCCCCCACGCCAAGGTCAATGTCCACGGCGGTGCCTGCGCCCTGGGCCACCCGATTGGCGCGTCCGGCGCGCGGATTCTGGTCACCCTGCTCTCGGCCCTGCGCCAGAAAGGCCTCAAGCGGGGCGTCGCGGCCATTTGTATCGGCGGCGGTGAAGCCACGGCCATGGCCGTCGAATGCCTGTATTAAGGACTGAGCCCAATGCTGCCCAATGACGAACAACTGCAGATCAGCGACGCCGCCCGGCAATTTGCCCAGGAGCGGCTTAAACCGTTTGCCGCCGAGTGGGACCGCGAACATCGCTTTCCCAAGGAAGCCATCGGCGAAATGGCCGAACTGGGCTTTTTCGGCATGCTGGTGCCCGAACAGTGGGGCGGGTGCGATACCGGTTACCTGGCCTACGCCATGGCCCTGGAAGAAATCGCCGCCGGTGACGGCGCCTGCTCCACCATCATGAGCGTGCACAACTCGGTGGGCTGCGTGCCGATCCTGAACTTCGGCAACGATCAGCAGAAAGAGCAATTCCTCAAGCCCCTGGCCAGCGGCGCCATGCTCGGTGCTTTCGCCCTGACTGAGCCGCAAGCCGGTTCGGATGCCAGTGGCCTGAAAACCCGTGCACGGCGTGAAGGCGATCATTACGTGCTCAATGGCTGCAAACAGTTCATCACTTCCGGCCAGAATGCCGGGGTGGTGATTGTGTTCGCGGTGACCGACCCGGCAGCGGGCAAGCGTGGCATCAGCGCGTTTATCGTGCCCACCGATTCGCCGGGCTACAGCGTGGCGCGGGTCGAGGACAAGCTCGGCCAGCATGCCTCCGATACCTGCCAGATCCTGTTCGAGGATGTAAAGGTGCCAGTGGCCAACCGTCTTGGGGAGGAGGGCGAGGGCTACAGGATCGCCCTGGCCAACCTTGAAGGCGGTCGCGTCGGCATCGCCTCGCAATCGGTGGGCATGGCCCGCGCCGCTTTCGAGGCTGCACGCGACTACGCCCGAGAGCGCGAAAGCTTCGGCAAACCGATCATTGAACACCAGGCCGTGGCCTTTCGCCTGGCGGACATGGCCACGCAAATCGCCGTGGCACGGCAGATGGTGCACTACGCCGCCGCCCTGCGGGACAGCGGCAAGCCGGCGTTGGTCGAAGCTTCCATGGCCAAGCTGTTCGCCTCGGAAATGGCTGAGAAAGTCTGTTCCGCCGCCTTGCAAACCCTCGGCGGTTACGGTTACCTGAGCGACTTCCCCGTGGAGCGGATCTACCGCGATGTGCGGGTCTGCCAGATTTACGAAGGCACCAGCGATATTCAACGCATGGTCATCTCACGCAATCTCTAAGGAGCCGATACATGAGTTACGACACCATTTTGCTCGAAGTCCAGGGCCGCGTCGGGTTGATTACCCTCAATCGTCCCCAAGCCCTGAACGCCCTGAATGCGCAGTTGGTCAGCGAGTTGAACCAGGCGCTGGATGGCCTGGAGGCCAACCCGGAAATCGGCTGCATCGTGCTGGCCGGCTCGAAAAAAGCCTTCGCCGCCGGCGCCGACATCAAGGAAATGGCCGAGCTGACCTACCCGCAGATCTACCTCGACGACCTGTTCAGTGACAGCGACCGCATCGCCAACCGTCGCAAGCCGATCATCGCCGCGGTCAACGGCTTCGCCCTCGGCGGTGGCTGCGAACTGGCGCTGATGTGCGACTTTATCCTGGCCGGTGACGGCGCCAAGTTCGGTCAGCCGGAAATCAACCTCGGCGTGCTGCCGGGCATGGGCGGCACCCAGCGCCTGACCCGCGCGGTGGGCAAGGCCAAGGCCATGGAAATGTGCCTGACCGGACGGTTTATCGATGCGGTGGAAGCCGAGCGCTGCGGGATTGTCGCGCGCATCGTGCCCGCCGATGAACTGCTCGACGAGGCGCTGAAGGTCGCCACGCTGATTGCCGGCAAATCGGTGCCGATCAGCATGATGGTCAAGGAAAGTGTGAACCGTGCGTTTGAAGTGAGCCTGTCGGAAGGCGTGCGCTTTGAGCGCCGGGTGTTCCATGCCGCGTTCGCCACGCAGGATCAGAAGGAAGGCATGGCGGCGTTTGTGGCCAAGCGTGAGCCTGAGTTCAAGGATAAGTAGCCGTTGCCAGCTGTATAGCTGCAAGCTGCAAGTAATCGCCAATGCGCTTTTACTTGAAGCTTGCAGCTTAAGACTTGCAGCTCCTACAGCTGGTAGTTTTTGAGTTCCCGGGCAATCACCATCCGCTGTATCTCGCTGGTCCCTTCGTAAATCTGCGTGATCCGCGCGTCCCGGTAGTAACGCTCCACCGGGTAATCCTCCAAATATCCATAGCCGCCATGAATCTGCATTGCGCTGGAACAGACCTTCTCGGCCATTTCCGAGGCGAACAGCTTGGCCTGGGACGCTTCCGAGAGGCACGGCTTGCCGGCGCTGCGCAGGCGCGCCGCGTGCAGGATCAGTAAACGGGCAGCGTTCAGGCGGGTTTGCATGTCTGCCAGCAGGTTGGCCACGCTTTGGTGTTCGATGATCGCCTTGTCGAATTGCACCCGGTCGCGGGCATAGGTCAGCGCCGCCTCGAAGGCCGCACGGGCGATGCCCAAGGCTTGGGCGGCAATGCCGATGCGGCCGCCTTCGAGGTTGGACAGGGCGATGGCCAGGCCTTTGCCGCGCTCGCCGAGCAGGTTGGCCTCGGGCACGCTGCAGTGGTTGAGGGTCACGGCGCAGGTGTCCGAGGCACGAATACCCATCTTGTGTTCGGTACGGTCGACCACAAACCCCGGGGTGTCGGTGGGTACCAGGAACGCGGAAATGCCCTTCTTGCCCAGGTCCGGGTCGGTCACGGCAAATACAATCGCCAGCTTGGCGCGCTTGCCGTTGCTGACGAACTGCTTGGCGCCATTGATCACCCACTGGCCATCGCGCAGTTCGGCGCGGGTGCGCAGGTTGTGGGCCTCGGAGCCGGCCTGGGGTTCGGTCAGGCAGAAGCAACCAATCGCCTGGCCACTGGCGAGTTCGGCCAGCCAGGTATGTTTCTGGGCATCGGTGCCGTAGTTGAGGATTGGCCCGCAACCCACTGAATTATGGATACTCATCAGTGCGCCGGTGGCGCCATCGCCGGCCGAGATCTCTTCCACGGCCAGGGCATACGCCACGTAGTCGACATAGGTGCCGCCCCATTCTTCCGGCACTACCATGCCCAACAGGCCCAGTTCACCCATCTTCGCCACCAGGGCGTCGTCGATCCAGCCGGCTTTTTCCCAGGCTTGGGCATGGGGAGCGATTTCACCACGGGCGAAGTCGCGCGCCATGTCACGGATCATTACCTGTTCTTCAGTGTATTCAATGTCTTGCATGGCTTATTTCGCAACCTGCTCGAAGTGATGGAAGAAGCTGTCGACGTGGCTTTTGTTCAGTCCATGGAGCGTCGGCGGGTTCCAGCGAGGGTTCTTGTCCTTGTCGATGATCAGCGCACGGACCCCTTCGATCAGGTCGCCGCGTTCGAACCATTGGCGGTCAAGGTGCAGCTCCAGGGCAAAGCACTGCTCCAACGGCAGGCGCCGGCCGCGTCGCAGCATTTCCAGGGTCACGGCCATGGCCAGGGGCGAGCGGGTTTGCATCAGGTGGACGGTGTTCAGTGCCCACTCATGGCTGTCGGCGACAGTGACCTCCTGAAGTTGCTCGACGATGCTCGGAATGTCCGGCAGGCCGAAGAAGTGGTCGATCGCGGGGCGCAATGCGGCCAGCGGCGGGTCGGGCAGGCGCTGCACCGCCAGCTTGGCCAGCACGCCTTGCAGGTCTTTGAGGGGCGATTCATGCCATTGCAGGCTGTCGAGTTTCTGGTCGAGGCTGGCCAGCTTGGCGCTGTCCAGGTACCAGTTGGCCAACCCGCAATACAGGGCGTCTGCCGCGCGAACCTGCACGCCGGTCACGCCGAGGTAAATGCCCAGCTCGCCGGGAATGCGCGGCAGGAAGTAGCTGCCACCGACGTCCGGGAAGTAACCGATCGCCACCTCCGGCATCGCCAGGCGGCTGCGCTCGGTGACGACGCGCAAATCAGCACCCTGCACCAGGCCCATGCCGCCGCCCAGGACAAACCCGTCCATCAGGGCCAGTACGGGTTTGCGGTAATGGTGGATGGCCAGGTCCAGCGCGTATTCCTCGACGAAGAAGTCTTCGTGCAGGGTGTCGCCGCGTTTGAAACTGTCATACAGGGAGCGGATATCGCCGCCGGCACAAAATGCCTTTTCGCCCGCACCGCGCAGGACTACGGCATGCACCTGCGGGTCGTCTGACCAGGCGTGCAGCTGTTGCGCCAGGCTGCGGACCATGTCCAGGGTGATGGCATTCAAGCCAGCGGGGCGATTGAGGGTGAGGTGACCGATATGGTTGCGTACTTCGGCCAGTACGTCGTCCTGACGCCTCTCGGCGCTGCTTGCTTCGCTTGAAACCTGAGCAGTCATCTGTAACTCCCTGCTTTTATTGTTCTTTATCAAGATGGTCGTGCGCAAACACTCCCGTGATCGTACCAGTGCAAATTTGCACAGTACAACCCGAAATCATGCAGGTCGTTTTTGCATTTATGCAGGGTGGCGGGCGCGGGTTCAGGTCACGCGGGTTGCCAGTACTTCACCGATGCTGCGGCGCCGAGCGTGGGTTTCTGCAGCATGGATCAATTGCTCCAGCTCCGTCGGGGCCACGTCGTAGAATTGCTCCATGTCCGCCAGCGCCAGCTTCAAGTCGGCGGCCGTGATAGCGGGGTCGCGGGCGGCCCTGGGGTCAGGCAGGACAGTCGTCGACGTCTCGACAGCACCCTTGGGGTAGCGCGTTCGCGTCGCATTATTGTAGGCCAATGCACAGGCCAGCAAGGCGCCGGCGCCGAGTAATACGGCCCCCAATTCGTGCCAGCCCAGGGCGGCGGAGGCAGGGTCGGCCAGGACCAGGCTCATGGCCAGCCCACCGGCGGGCGGGTGCAGGCACCGCAACCAGCACATCAGCACCACGGCCATGCCGGCCGCCAGGCAGGCACCGCCCAGGGTGCGCCCAAGGACGCGGGCCACCAGCAATGCCACGACACCGGCGCACAGGTAGCTGCCGATGATCGACCAGGGTTGTGCCAGCGCCCCGGATGAGACCGCAAACAACAACACCGCCGATGCCCCCAGTGGGCCGAGCAGGTGCAGGGCCACCTCCATGCCGAAGACCTGGGCACAGAGCCACACACTGAAGAATGTACCCAAGGCCATGCCAATCGCGGCACGGCTCCATTCGGTGGGGCGGGTGTTGATAGCAGCGGGAAACCAGCGAGAGCGCATTGAAAGGAAATCCATAAACGGCGGGCAAAAAAAAGGCTTGTCTGGTTGCCCGGAAAAGCCCTTTGAAAGTTCCTGCATTTGGGGGAGGAACCCGCGCAGTGTGCCGCGCCCGGCAGGGCAGCGCCAATGCATATTAATGAGGGTTAAATACAAAAATAATGAGTTTATCAAGGCGTGGCGGAGCGGTAGATAGCTACCGCATGTGGCCATCGAGTTTACAGTTGGGGTTCAGACGCAACTCAAGGTTGGGCAGGTTTAGCCAGGTGCAGCAGCACATAGGGGGTTCGGTCGAACTCACCGCTCAACGTAGGCGTGATAGAGGCAAAGCGCGGGTCTTCGAGCCCTTCGAAATCCGCCTGGCTCATCACCAGCCACGCCGGCCCTTGCAGCGGTGCCAGGTCAGAAGCTTGTTGGGTAAACAACGGCACCTGGTCGCAGTCGAGGTTGACCATGTATTTGATCGCCTTGGCGTCTTTGCCCAAGCCGTGCAATACCACGGGGGCGCGCTGTTGCTTGACCTGCTCATGCACTTGCAGGGTAAAGGTGCGGGTGTCGTAGACGCTGCGTTCGAGCGGTTCGACCACGGCAATATAGGTTGCCCAAACCGCAAGCACGGCGGCAAGCGCCGGACCCAGCGGCCGTAGGCGAGCCCTGAACAACGCCAGCAATGCCAAGGCTTGCAACACGCCGAGAACGGCGAACACCGGCCCCAGCTGGCTCAACTGCTGCGGATAGCGTGGCCGCGCGAATACCAGCCCGACGATCAGCAGGCCTGGCAGCAGTGTCCATAGACCCAGCATCAGCCCGCGTAGCCATGCAAACAGCCGCCCCTCAGTGACCTGGAACGGGTACGCCGCAATGATCGCTGCCATCGGCAACATCGGCAGCACATAGCGAGCCTTCTTTGCCTGGGGAATCGACAGGCCCAACATCACCAGCAAGCCTGCGGCGGCGCAGTACAGCACCAGTTGCAACGCCGGCGTCGGCACGCGGCGCCCACCGAACGCAAGCGCCAGCAGCACCAGCAGCGCCACGGGATAGGCGAGGGCGTAGTTGCCCAGCGAGCTGGTGAAGTAATACAACGCGCCACTGGAGCCTTCACTGCCGTCCATGCGCCCCAGGAACTGCATGCGGATCACATCCTGCATGAAGCTCTCGCCGCCACTGAGCTTGGCCATCAGCAACAGCAGGCCGACACAGGCCGCCAGCAGCGCCAGGGCCAGCAGGCCAAAACTGAACAGTTGGCGCCATTGCCGGTTGATCAGGTAGTAGCTGCACAGCACACCCGTGGGAATGACCAGCCCGATCGGCCCGCGAATCGCAAAGCCGAGGATCAGCAGCAGGTACAGCCAGTACAGGCGTCTGCCCGCACCGAAATGATCATGGGCATAACCGAGGTAGAACACCGCCAGGGCGATGGCGGCGAGCATCTGGTCGAGGGATACCGCACGGGTTTCACTGATGAAGGTACTGCTCAGCAACAACAGCGCGATGCTCAGCAGCCCCCAACGCTGGGAGTAGGGCGCCGTCAGGCGATACACCAGGATGACGATCACTGCCGAGGCAATCGACGTGGGCAGCCAGGCCGTGAGGCTGGTGACCTGGCCCAGGGGCAGGGACAACAGCCAGGTCATCAGCGTCGAGGTGGCCAGGTAATCGGCATACGGCTGCCCGTAGGTGGTGGGAAAAAAACCCGGCCCATGGCGCAGCATCTCCTGGGCAAATACCACGAAGCGTGAGTCGAAACCGATAATCGCCTGGTGCCAACTGCCGGCGATGAACAACAGCAGCGCCAGCAATCCCAAGCCGAGGGATTGGCGACGAATCGTCGGGCTGAGCAGGGACGGTTGAGCTTTGTTCACGAATCAGGCTTCCACGACCTGCGGCACCCACTGTTGTTGGGGGATCGGCAACTGGCAGGAATCGCCACGACCGATCGGGTAATACTGGAAGCCTTTGCGCGCCAGGCGCTCACCGTCATACAGGTTGCGGCCGTCGAAGATCACCGGGGTTTTCAGGCGCTGGTGGATCAGCTCGAAGTCCGGCGCCTTGAACTGCTGCCATTCGGTGCAGACGATCAGCGCATCGGCGCCGAGCAACGTGGATTCCGGCGTGCCCATCAGCATCAGCCGCTCCTCGTCAGCGTAGATGCGCTGGGTTTCCTGCATGGCTTCCGGGTCGAACGCCCGCACATTGGCGCCGGCGGCCCACAGGGCTTCCATCAGCACGCGGCTGGGTGCATCGCGCATGTCGTCGGTGTTGGGCTTGAACGCCAGGCCCCACAGGGCAAAGGTCTTGCCGCGCAGGTTGCCCTGGAAGAACGCATTGATACGTTCGAACAGCTTGCTCTTCTGGCGCTGGTTGATGGCTTCCACGGCTTCCAGCAGGTCGCTGGAGCAGTTGGCCTGCTTGGCGCTGTGGATCAAGGCACGCATGTCCTTGGGGAAGCACGAGCCGCCGTAGCCGCAGCCGGGGTAGATAAAGTGGTAGCCGATGCGCGAGTCGGCGCCGATGCCCAGGCGCACGGCTTCGATATCGGCGCCCAGGTGTTCGGCCAGCTCGGCGATCTGGTTGATAAAGCTGATCTTGGTCGCCAGCATGCAGTTGGCGGCGTATTTGGTCAGTTCGGCACTGCGCAGGTCCATGAAAATGATGCGGTCATGGTTGCGGTTGAACGGCGCGTACAGGTCGCGCATCACGTCGCGCACTTCTTCGCGCTCGCAGCCGATGATGATGCGGTCCGGGCGGCGGCAGTCGGAAACGGCCGAGCCCTCCTTGAGGAATTCCGGGTTGGAGACGATATCGAACTCCAGGTGCCGGCCGGCCAGGTGCAGGGCTTTTTCGATATGGGCGCGCAGGGTGTCCCCGGTGCCCACCGGGACGGTGGATTTCTCCACCAGGATCACCGGGTCGATACGGTGGCGGGCCACCGCATCGCCCACCGACAGCACGTACTTGAGGTCCGCCGAGCCGTCTTCATCCGACGGTGTACCCACCGCGATAAACAGCACTTCGCCGTGTTCGACGGCAAGCTTTTCGTCAAAGGTGAAATGCAGTCGCCCGCTCTCCAGGTTTTCCTTGACCATGGCCGCCAGCCCCGGCTCGAAGATGCTCACATGGCCTTGCTGCAGGAGCTTGACCTTGTTCTGATCGACGTCCATGCAGATGACATCGTGACCGACTTCGGCTAATACGGTGGCCTGCACCAGACCGACGTAACCACTACCAAATACACTGATTTTCATGGGGCATTCCTGGCGCTTGCAGCGCTAGCACGGCGAGAGTTAATAACCAGCACACCAAGGATGACAAGCGCCACCCCCAGGGTTTTCGAGAGGGAAAAATGTTCGTTGAACACCGGCAGGCTGGCGGCCAGCAGGTACACCAGCGCATAGCTGATGCTCAGCAGCGAATAGGCGCGGCCCAGGGGCAGGTGCTTGAGGGCGCCGAGCCAGCAGAGCATCGACAGCGCGTAGGCCAGGATCGCCAGGCTTACTACGCCCAACGCGGTGAAGTCGATGGCGTTGCTGTTGAACGCGGTCAGCCATTCGGTGGGCAAGGGCAGGCGCGTCATGCTCCAGCGCATGCCCAATTGGGCGGCGCTGACCAGGCCAACGCTGCCCAGGGCCAGGGCAAAACCACGCACGCGGCTCATACCTGGCGCCCCAACAGCACCACACCGGCAATCACCAGCACCACACCCAGCCAATGCCGTGTGTCGATGGTTTCGTTGAATACACAGCGCGCCACCAGGGTGACCAGGACAAAATTGAGGCTGAGCATCGGGTAGGCGATGCCGACTTCCAGGCGCTGCAACACCAGCAACCACACCAGCAAACCAAAACCCAGGCACAGCAGGGCCGACCACAACCATGGTGAGCGCAGTTTCAGCGCCCAACCGTCGGGCTGGCCGCGCCAGCCTTCCACGGCGAATTTCTGCGAGACCTGGCCCATGCATGTCAGCAGGCAGGCCGCCAATAACAGGAGCAGTGTGATCATGGCGCAACCTGCGGGAACACCAGGATCACGATATTGCCTTGCTCGTAGCGCTTGCCGTCCTTGGGCAGCAAGTCCACTTCGGCGAGTTCGTCGTCACCCTTGACGCGCATCACCACACCGACCGCGCCGTGTTTTCGCGCGTCGCTCATCCATTGCTGGACCTGTGTGGTATCGACCTTGTGATGGGCCGCATCGTCGAAGGCCAAGCCATATTTCACTTCGCCGACGGTGTTATAGAGGGTCACGTCCGGGCGCTTGACGCGCCATGCCAGGGCGGAGGCCGCGCCGAGGTCGTTGCTCAGCAACGCGCTGGTCTGGCTCAACTCCTGGAGGTGATCGATGATGAACTGGTCCGGGGTCTTGTTATAAACCACCGAATGGGGCAATGCGGCCGGGACCAGCGCCACCAGCAACCAGCTGCCGATCGCCGGCGCCGCCCACAAGCGCAGCGGGCGCGACGCTTGCAGCAGGTTGGCGACGATCCAGCCGAACAGGAACATAAACACCAGCACCAGGCTGAGGGTTTCACTGCCGTGCTCATACACCGGTTTTTTCAGTTGGACCCACGTCAGCGCGAGCAAGGCCAGCACGCCGATGACCAGGTTCAGCCAGCCGTTGATGCGTAACACGCGCCCACGGGCCTGGGCCAGTTTGTCGGCCAGGGAATGGCCCATCAACAACGCCAGCGGCAACAGGCACGGCATGATGTAGGAGGGCAACTTGCCCTTGGCCAGGCTGAAAAACGCCAGCGGCATCAGCAGCCACAGCAACAAGAAGGCGGTTTTCGCCGCGCGTTTTTCCTGCCACGCCTGTTTCAGGGTCGACGGCAATAGCGCCACCCACGGCAGGCAGAAGGCAATCAGCAGCGGCAGGTAATACCAGAACGGTTCCGCATGCTGGGCATCGTCGCCGGCAAAGCGCTGGATATGCTCGTGCCAAAAGAAGAAGTTCCAGTAGTCCGGCTCCTGCAGGTGCACGGCCAGGGCCCACGGCAGGCTCACCACAATGGCCACGACCACGGCGACCAGGCCGTAGCCGAGCAGTTCGCGAAAGCGCTTCTGCCAGATCGCGTAGGGCAGGGCGATCAATACCGGCAACAGCCACGCCAGGAAGCCCTTGGTCATAAAGCCCATGCCACAGGCAAAACCGAGCAGCGCCCAGGCCCCCAGGCGGCCGTTGCGAGTGGTGCTGTCGAAGCAGAACCACAGGGCGACGCCGGTCAGGTTGACCCAGAACGTGAACTGCGGATCGAGGTTGGCATAGCCGCCCAGTGCCGCCACGCTGACAAAACTCATGTACAGCACGGTGCTGACCAGGCTCTTTTGCGGGTCATTCCACAGCCGGCGCGACACCAGGTACACCAGCAGGATGCTCAAGCCGGTGCTCAGCGCCGAGGCGAAGCGCACGCCAAACAGGTTCTGCCCGAAGATCGCCTGGCCCAGCGCGATCATCCAGTAACCGGCAGCCGGTTTTTCGAAATAGCGGATCCCCATGAAGTGCGGCGAGGCCCACTTGCCGGTCAGCAGCATTTCCTGGCTGATCTGTGCATAGCGGGTTTCATCCGGAATCCACAGGCCGTGGGTGGTCAGCGGCAACAGGTAAAACACACCGAACGCCAGCAGGAGCAGGGGCAAGGCCCAACGCCGGATCATGCCTGCTGCACTCCGAGCCACCCCTCGCGGCCGCTCAAGGCGCCGCGCACCAGGTGTTGCCGGGGCAGGGTGGTCAGGTCCGCAGGCAACAAGTCGCCCAGCGGTTTGAAGTCGATGCCGCGCTGCCCTGCCTGGGCGAGCAACTGGCGAAAATCGTTGGCCATCAGAATCCCTTCTACTTCTGCGTGGATCGTGTAGACGTTGAGCTTCGACTCGGAAAACCGGTCAAGAATGAAGCCGTTGAAGTCCTTGGCGGCCACCACCGGCCCGACGACTTCGTCGAAGGTCGGCAGGTCCACCGGAATTTGTGGCGTGCCCGCGCTGCCATCGGCCAATGTCGGCCGAAACAGGCTGGTACCCCGGCAATCGCTGTTGTAGCGAAAGTTGAAACCTTGCTTGGCTTGCACCACACGCTCATCGGCACGCCAACCGGCGGCCGCCGAACAGTCGATGGGTTCGCCGAGGATGTCGCTCAGGGTCTCCACGCCGCGTCGAATCTGCTCGACCAGCTGCGCATCGCTCCAACGCCCGGTGTTGGCCTGCCAGCCGTGGTGATCCCAGGCGTGCAGGCCGACTTCATGCCCCGCCGCCTTGGCCTGGCGCATCAAGTGCCCCAGGTCACGGCCGATCGGCTTGCCTGGCCAGGCGGTGCCGGCCAGCAGGATGTCCCAGCCGTACAGGCCGGCCGCGTTGGAACGCAGCATCTTCCACAGGAACTGCGGGCGGATCAGGCGCCACAAGTGGCGCCCCATGTTGTCCGGCCCGACACTGAAGAAGAACGTCGCCTTGACCCCGGCCTCATCCAGGGATTCGAGCAACCGTGGCACGCCTTCACGGGTGCCGCGGTAGGTATCGACGTCGATGCGCAAGCCTGCCTTCATTACTTTTTGTCCGCGATTTCGAGCATGGCTTCACGCAGGAAGAAGTCCAGCGTGTTGCCGATGGTTTCGCTCATTTCCACGGTCGGCTCCCAGTTCAGCAGGCGCTTGGCGTTTTCGATGCTTGGCTTGCGGTGGGCCACGTCCTGGTAACCGGTGCCGTAGAACGCCTTGCTCTCGACGTCACGGAAACCGGCGAACGGCGGGAAGTTGCCGCGCAGCGGGTGCGCCTCGAACTGACGCAGCAACTCTTCGCCCAACTGACGGATGCTGGCTTCGTTTTCCGGGTTACCGATGTTGATGATCTGGCCGTTGCAGGCATCGTTGTCGTTATCGATGATGCGCGCCAGGGCTTCGATACCGTCGGCGATGTCGGTGAAGCAACGCTTCTGCTCGCCACCGTCGAACAGGCGGATCGGCGTACCTTCCACCAGGTTCAGGATCAGCTGGGTGATCGCCCGGGAGCTGCCGATACGCGCCGAATCCAGGCGGTCCAGGCGCGGGCCCATCCAGTTGAACGGACGGAACAGGGTGAAGTTCAGGCCCTTGGCGCCGTAGGCCCAGATCACGCGGTCCAGCAGTTGCTTGGAGACCGAGTAGATCCAGCGCTGCTTGTTGACCGGGCCGACCACCAGGTTGGAGGTGTCTTCGTCGAAATACTGGTCCTGGCACATGCCATAGACTTCGGAGGTCGACGGGAAGATCACGCGCTTGTTGTACTTGACGCAGTAGCGCACCAGCTTGAGGTTTTCTTCGAAGTCCAGCTCGAACACGCGCAGCGGGTTACGGGTGTATTCGATCGGTGTGGCGATGGCCACCAGCGGCAGGACCACGTCGCACTTCTTGATGTGGTACTCGATCCACTCGGTGTGGATGCTGATGTCGCCTTCGACGTAATGGAAGTTCGGGTGGCTGCGCAGGCGCTCGATGGCGTCAGAGCCGATGTCCAGGCCGTAGACTTCATAACGGTCGTCACGCAGCAGGCGCTCGGACAGGTGGTTACCGATAAAGCCGTTCACACCGAGGATCAGCACGCGGGTCCGGCGCGGCTTGCGGCCGGACTCGGCACCGCGCAGCACGGAGCCGTCGACCAGGCCCAGTTCGTTGGCCAGTGATGGGCCGGCCAGGTACAGGCCGTTGTCGTTGCGCTGGCCGAACTTGACCACCAGAGAGTCTTCGCCGCAGGCGATGCGCAGCGGGTTGACGCTGATCACACGGCCCGGTGCCAGGCCTTCATTGCCCTTGACCACTTCGGCTTGCCAGACGATGAGCTTGTGCTCGCCGACGGCGCAGAACGCGCCTGGGTACGGTTGAGTCACCGCGCGCACCAGGTTGAACAGTTCTTCAGCGGGTTTTTTCCACTCCAGCTTGCCGTCGGCTGCGGTGCGACGACCAAAGTAGGTGGCCTGGCTTTCGTCCTGGGCCGTTTCCGTCAGCTTGCCCGCAGCCAGTTGCGGCAGGGCGTCGCGCAGCAGGCTGGTGGCCGCATCACGCAGCTTGGCGTGCAGGGTCAGGCCGGTGTCGGTGCGCTCGATCACGACTTTTTGCTGGGCCAGGATCGCCCCGGCATCGGCGCGCTTGACCATGCGGTGCAGGGTCACGCCGGTTTCGGTTTCGCCGTTGACCAGCACCCAGTTGGCCGGTGCGCGGCCACGGTATTTAGGCAGCAGCGAGCCGTGCAGGTTGAACGCACCTTTGCTGGCGGTGGCCAGCAGCGGCTCGCTCAGCAGGTTGCGGTAGTAAAAGGAGAAGATGTATTCCGGGTTCAGCTTGGCAATACGCTCGATCCACAGCGGGTGGTTGGCGTCTTCCGGCGCATGTACCGGGATGCCGTTGCACGCGCAGAGTTGGGCGACGGAAGCGTAGAAATTGTTTTCCTTGGGGTCGTCGGCATGGGTGAACACGGCGGCAATGTCGTAGCCGGCAGTCAGCAGGGCTTCAATGCCCGCACAGCCAATATCGTGGTAAGCGAAGACAACGGCTTTTGAATTCATGACGAAACCTGATCGGAAGGAAAAGTAGTGGTGGAATGGGAAGACACCAGGCCGTCGACGACGACCACGGGTGCCGGTGCTGCCGGTTGGTTGCGCAGCACTTTTTCAATAAAGAAGCGGGGGCGCGCACGCACGTCGCTGTACATGCGCCCCAGGTATTCGCCCAGCAGGCCCATGCCGATGAACTGGCCGCCGGTGAACACGAACAGCACCGCGAACAGTACGAACATGCCATCGCCGGCCCATTGGGCACCGAAGGCCAGGCGCAGGATGATCAGCGCGAAGGCGAACAGCACGCCCAGGCCCGCGAGGCTGAAGCCGACGATGGACAGCAGGCGCAGCGGCGTGGTGGTCATGCAGGTCAGCAGGTCGAACATCAGGCTGATCAGGCGCATGGCGCTGTATTTGGATTCGCCGTGTTCACGCTCGGCGTGGTGCACCAGGATCTCGGTGGTGTGACGGGCAAAGCCGTTGGCCAGGATCGGGATGAAGGTGCTGCGCTCGCGGCAGGCGAGCATGGCGTCGACGATGGTGCGCCGGTAAGCGCGCAGCATGCAGCCGTAGTCGCTCATGGCCACGCCGGTGGAGCGTTGCACGGCGAGGTTGATCAGGCGCGAAGGCCAGCGGCGAAAGGCCGAGTCCTGGCGATTGTTGCGTACCGTGGCGACCACGTCGTAGCCCAGGGCGGCCTGTTCCACCAGGCGCGGGATTTCTTCGGGAGGGTTCTGCAGGTCGGCATCGAGGGTAATCACCACTTCACCCCGGCACTGCTCGAAACCGGCCATGATCGCCGCGTGCTGCCCGTAGTTGCGATTGAGGATCACCGCCACCACGTTGCTGCCGTCTTGCGCGGCGGCGTCTTCGAGCAATTGGGCGGAGTTGTCGCGGCTACCGTCATCCACCAGGATGATTTCGTATTCGTAGGCCAGTTGCTTGCAGGCGGCGGTGGTGCGACGCAGCAGTTCAGGCAGGCTTTCTTGTTCGTTGTAGACCGGGATAACGATCGACACGCAATGAATAGGGTAGGGTTTCAAAGATTCATGACCTCGGGGCTAGAGCAACTTGGAGCGTAAAAACAGCAGTGATCATTGGGCAAACGTAGGGCTCGCAGGTAAAAAACGGCGCAAAAGTTGAAGTTTAATCAACAGGTTAGCTGGTGTTGTGGGACTCGCTCTGAAGTTTCACGTTCAAGATTAAGCGCAAAAATGTGCAACAGATATGAAAGGCAGATGAAAAACTCGTTTATTTGACAGGTAGACAGCTAGGGTTCAGCTACGCAACTAAGGTATGGCAGGGTAAGGCCCGCAGGCTGAATAGGCGTTGTCTGCAGGTGAGGCGCTTTAATCCGCCAGCCCTTGGTCTTAATTGAAGAATCTTCTCTGCAATGCGCTTCAAGTGCCGGTAAAGTAAGCCATCTCTTGCCAGGGTACTCGGATGAATAGCGTGCAGCGTATAAGCGGCCAATGGCGGCCCGTTTTGATCGGATTGTTGATGACGGCGGCCTGCGTCAGCGCCGTACGGGCAGATGATGGCGTGGCGCTCACCGCGCTCGCCCAAGTGCCTGAGGGTGTTGAAGTGCGCGGCAGGCAGGTCGCCGCCTATACCTGGGACGACCGCCAGGGCAAGAACCTGCTGGTGCTCTCCGAGCAGGTCAGTGAACGCGAGGATGACGGTACCCAGTCGGCGTTTGTCTATGCGGCCCAATACCTGATCGACGGTGACCGTCCCAAGCGCATGTGGATGCTCTACGACGACGTGCAGCATTGCCAATTCGATGCGGCGCTGCGCTTCGACATGGCCGCGACCAAGGTCACCGACCTCACCGGCGATGGCGTCACCCAGGCCACCGTGGGCTATTCGCGCTCCTGCACCAGCGATGTCAGCCCCAACGAATTCAAGCTGATCATGCATGTCGGCAAGTCGCAGAAGTACCGCCTGCGCGGGGTCGACCGGGTCGGCGCAGCCTGGTGGGATGAAGAGGCCGGGGCCCTGCGTGGCATGCCGCTGCCCAAGGATTGTAGCGTGGCCGGGCAGCAGGCGCTGGTCAGCCAGTACAAGGAGCAGGGCACGGAGTTGCCGTTGCCGGGTTGCTATGGCGATGAGAAGGACTTTGCCAAGGCGCCGGACGCTTACCTGACCTTTATGCGTCAGCACTGGTTCGCACTGATGCAGAAGCAGGATGCCGAATGGAGTCAGGCCCAGACCCAGCCCCAGGCGCCCACCGAGGATGAAGACACGGCACCGTGATTTTGTGCCAGGGCTTTTCCTGGGTTAGACTCGGTCTTCGCCAATTCACTAAATACCTCGATTAAACAATGAGTTGTTCGAGGTATTTAATCCAAAGGCTGATCTACCTTGACCGAGTCTATCCGTAACCCGTTGACCCTCTACCTCACCCGCCTGGCCCCCTCCAGCCAACTCACCATGCGCTACGTGCTGCAGGACGCCGCCGACCGCCTGGGCTTCGAAGACATCAACCTCGAAGACATCGACTGGCACCTGCTGCAACCTGAACATGTCATCGCCCTGGTCGCAGCGTTGCGCGAAGACGGCTACGCGCCGAATACCTCATCCCTGTACGTGAATGCCGTGCGCGGGGTGATGAATGAAGCCTGGCGCATGAGCCTGATCAGCCAGGAACATCTCCTGAAAATGCGTACGGTCAAGGCCACGCCCGGCACGCGCCTGGGCCAGGGCCGCAATCTGCGGCGCACGTTGATCCGGGAAATGATGGAAGTCTGCGCCGCCGACCCTCGCCCCCAAGGCCTGCGTGATGCAGCGGTCATCGGCATCCTGTATGGCTCGGGCATGCGCAAGTCCGAGTCGGTCAACCTCGACCTGGCGCAGATCAACTTCGATGAACGCAGCTTGCGGGTAATCGGCAAGGGCAACAAGGAGCTGGTCAAGTATGCACCGGACTGGGCTTTCGCCAAGTTGCAGGCCTGGTTGGCGTTCAGGCGCGAACAGCTCAAGGAAGGCGAGCAGGACGACAGCTTCCTGTTCAACCGCATACGAAGGGGCAGCCATATCACCCGCGAACGTATCACCAAGCACGCGATTTACTACATCGCGCGCCAACGGGGTGAGCAGGTCGGGGTGAAGATCATGCCCCACGATTTTCGCCGCTCGTTCATCACGCGGGTGATCGAGGAGCATGACCTGTCGATTGCACAGAAGCTGGCGCACCACACCAATATCCAGACCACCGCCAGTTATGACGTGCGTGACGACAATGAGCGGAGGCGGGCGGTGGACCGGTTCGATTTATAGGCGATCAGCGCGATATTACTAGGCCCTGTAGGAGCGAGCTCACGAAGAGCTCACAGGCACCGCATTTATCCAGAATGCACGCGTTACCGTAGACGTTTTTCGCGAGCAAGCTCGCTCCTACAAAAGGCAAGTACGCTTAATTGATCGGTGGGTTTAGAGAATGGGTTTGCCACCGGTGACCGCATAACGCGAACCCGAGATGTAGCTGGCCTCGTCCGATGCCAGCAGCACATAAATCGGCGCCACTTCCACCGGTTGGCCGGGGCGGCCCAGTGGGGTTTCGCTGCCGAAGTTCTGCACGTCTTCATCAGTCATGGTCGCCACGATCAACGGCGTCCAGATCGGGCCGGGCGCGACGCTGTTGACGCGGATGCCCTTGCTGCCGAGTAATTGCGCCAAGCCGCCGGTGAAGTTGGCGATTGCGCCCTTGGTGGCGGCATAAGCCAGCAGGGTCGGCTTAGGCATGTCGGAGTTCACCGAGCTGGTGTTGATGATCGAACTGCCGGCCTTCATATGCGGCAGCGCAGCCTTGCAGAGGCGAAACATCGCGGTGATGTTGATATCGAAGGTCTTGACCCATTCCTCATCCTCGATCTCTTCGAGCGTTTCGTGGGTCATCTGGAACGCAGCGTTATTCACCAGCACGTCGATGCGCCCGAACTGTTCCACGGTCTTGTCGACCAGCGCCTGGCAGGTGGCTTTTTGCGCAATGTCACCGGGCAGCAACAGGCATTGGCGGCCCGCTTCCTCAACCCAGCGCGCGGTTTCCTTGGCGTCTTCGTGTTCGTCCAGGTAGGCGATGGCGACGTCAGCGCCTTCACGGGCAAAGGCGATGGCCACCGCACGGCCGATGCCGCTGTCGGCACCGGTGATCAAGGCGATTTTGTTGGCCAACCGGCCGGAGCCCTTGTAACTCTGTTCCCCGCAGTCCGGGTACGGGTCCATTTTGCGCTGGGTACCGGGCACGTTTTGCGCTTGAGGGGCGAAGGGCGGGCGAGGGTAGTCAGTCATTTCCAATCTCCATAGGTTTCGAGCGGTGCTATGGGATTAGTAGTTTCATGGCCGGCGATAGTTGTAATGAATGCCGGCCAGGCCCGACGAGCGGTATAGGTCAGCCGTGGGGCGGGGCGCTCGCCAGGTGCGCCGGCAGGCGGCGCAAGGTCCACAGCGTGGTGAACATCGCCGCGAGCGCACACAGCGCGATACCGATGAGCATCGGCGCCGGCGTGTGGTCGGCAAACACTCCGACCAGGGTCATGGACACGGCAGCGGTGATCATCTGGATGGCCCCCAACAGCGCGGAGGCAGATCCCGCCACAGCACCATGATCTTCCAGGGATAACACGCCCGCCGCCGGCAACAACAGGCCGAGGAAACCGAAGCCGATAAACAGCAACGCCATCATCAAGGCCAGGCTGTCGACCCACAGCGTGGTCGCGGCCAGCAGCACCATAACGGCGGCTACGGCGACCACCGACCAACGAATCAGTGGCGCCAGGCCGAAGCGTGCGCTCAAGCGTGCAGTGAGTTGGCTCATGGCAAAAAACGACGCGGCGTTCAGGGCGAAACACAGGCTGAACTGGGTAGGCGTGAGGCCGAAGTATTCGATATACACGAAGGGCGCACTGCCGATAAACACGAAGAACGTCGCCAGCCCGAACCCGCACACCACCGACAAACCGATGAAGACCGGGTCACGCAGCAGTGCGCCGTAGCTGCTGAACGCCGTGCCCAAGGTCTTGCCCAGCCGGCGCTCGGCGGGATGGGTTTCGGGCAGCTGCACAATTGTCATCACCAGGCACAGCACGGCCACCACCGCGAGCACGGCGAACACTTCGCGCCAACTCCACAACGAAATCACCAGGCTGCCGGCCAGTGGCGCGAGAATCGGCGACACACTCATCACCAGCATCAGCAAGGCCATCAGCCGCGCGGCTTCATGGCCGGTGTACAGGTCACGCACGATCGCCCGGGGAATGACCATCCCGGCACAGGCGCCGAAGGCCTGCACGGCACGAAAGCCGATCAGCACTTCAATGGTGGGCGCCAACGCGCAGCCGACGCTGCCCACCGCAAAGATCAGCAGACCGGCGTAAATCGGCGGCTTGCGCCCGAACACATCGCTGATCGGGCCGTAGAACAGCTGGCACACCCCAATGACCATGAAGAACACCGTGAGGCTCATCTGTACCGCCGCCGGCGAGGCGTGCAGGCTGGCGCCCAGGGTAGGCAGGGCGGGCAGGTAGATGTCGATGGCGAACGGGCCGACGGCGGTGATCAACCCCAGCAGTAACGCAAGGTGGGCAATACTTCGGGACATGGGCGGTTTCCGGCAGCGCAAAAGCCGATCAGCTTAAGGGATCCGCGCAGATCCGCAAACTTAGGCTTCACTAACAGGGATTGATGCCGATAACGGTAAGAACGTTGCTTCGACGGTTGGGTATGGGGATGTCAGCATGACGATCAAATTACGCTTGATGCTGTTGATTGCGACTGGGTTGCTCACGGCTCTGGTCATGAGCCTGGCCGGCTACCTGGGGAATGTTCGGATGAGCGAGGCCGTACAGGATAGCGAGGTGAGCATGACGGTCCTGCGCAACCATATGGAAGCCGACATGATGCACGACGCACTGCGTGCCGACGTGCTGTCTGCCATGCTCGTGGGGTTGGGCAAAAGCACCAGCAGCAAGGACGAGGTCAACACCTCGTTGAAGGAACACGCCGAGCATTTCCGTCAGGTACTGGGGGACAACCTCAAGTTGCCGCTGGATGCCACGATCAAGACCGGCCTGGAAAAAATCAGACCCAGCCTGGACACCTATATCAGTGCCGGCGAGCGCATCGTCGCGCTGGCACTGGAGAATCCTGAGGCCGCTCGCGGGGAACTGGACACCTTCAACAAGGCGTTTTCCCAGCTGGAAGATCAAATGGCGGCGATGAGCGAGCTGATCGAAAGCAATACCCAGGAGACCAGCGCCAGCACGCGGCAGACCATCAGCCACGCCAATTTGACCTTGGGCGCCGTATTGCTCGCCAGCCTGTTGCTGCTGCTGGCCCAGGGGCGCTGGGTGTTGTCGAGCATCATGGCGCCGCTGCAGGCCGCCAGCCGTATTGCCGACAGTATCGCCCGGGGCAACTTGAGCGAGCCGATTGTCGAACCCAAGCGCAAGGACGAAGCCAGCTCGTTGATCCGCAGCCTTGCCACCATGCAGCGAGATCTACGCGGCATGATCGAGGTGGTGCGCAGCAATGCCCATGGCGTCAATGGTATGAGCGAACGCTTGAGCCAGGGCTGCCATGACGTCGCCGGCAGCAGCCAGCAGCAAAGCGCGGCCGCCAGCACCATGGCGGCGGCGGCCAGTGAAATGACCGCCAGTATCGAAGAGATCACCCGGCATGCCGGGCGCGCCCTGGATATGGCCAACCAGGCCGAAGCCCTGGCCAAGGACGGCGGCCGGGTGATCCACCAGGTGGTGAAGGACATGGATGGCATTGCCCGCTCAGCGCAGCAATCGGCCCAGGTCATTCGTACGCTGGACAAGGAGTCCGAGGCGATCTTCAGCATTATCCAAGTGATCAAGGGCATCGCGGACCAAACCAACCTGTTGGCCCTTAACGCCGCGATTGAAGCCGCCCGCGCCGGCGAACAGGGACGCGGCTTTGCGGTGGTCGCCGATGAAGTGCGCAGCCTGGCGGGCCGCACCAGCGCCTCGACCCAGGAAATTGCCAGCATGGTCGGGCGTATCCAGCAGAACACCCGGGAAGCGGTGACCAGCATGGAGGAGGGCGTCACCCAAGTGGATAAAGGCATGGCGGTGACTGCCGAGGTGGAGCGAGCGATCCGCGATATTCTGCAGGCCACCCTCAATACCACCGAGTTGGTGAACGACATCTCGCGCACCATCGGTGAACAGAGTTTGGCCAGCAACGAAATCTCCCACCAGGTGGAGATGATTGCGGGGATGTCGGAAAACAACAGCCGCATCATCGGCGAAACCGCCTCGACCACCGATGAACTGGCCGGGTTGGCCGGCAAGTTGTCGCGATCCGTGGATCGCTTCAGCCTGTAACACCGCACAGACCTGATACACGCTTTATGGACCGGCCCCCTGTGGGTCGGTTTTTTTTGCCCGGTCCACCGGCCCACCCGCAGGGCTCGTTGACCGGGCACCGCAAAAAAAGATTGAATATTCACACCTAATGTTATTTAAATAACAAAACAAGAGCGCCACGACCTGCCTGGTCGTGTTGCAACAGGGTGGAATAGCAATGAGCAAGATCGCAGTCATCGGCAGCAATATGGTGGATTTGATCACCTACATCGACCGCATGCCGGCCCAGGGCGAAACCCTGGAAGCGCCTGGTTTTGCCCTCGGGTGTGGCGGCAAGGGGGCGAACCAGGCGGTGGCGGCCGCCAAGCTTGGGGCGCAGGTGCTGATGTTGAGCAAGGTCGGCGACGACATGTTTGCCGACAACACCCTGGCCAACTTCCAGCGTTTTGGTATCGACACCCGTCATGTGCAGCGGGTGCCTGGGGTTTCCAGCGGTGTCGCGCCGATTTTTGTGCGGGCCGACTCCCACAACAGCATTCTGATCGTCAAAGGCGCCAATGCGCATTTGTTGCCGGCGGACATCGACGCGGCGGCCGCCGACCTGCGCGAGTGCACCCTGATCGTGCTGCAGTTGGAGATCAATCTGGAGACGGTCTACTACGCCATCGAATTTGCGCACCGGCACGGCATCGCGGTGCTGCTCAACCCGGCACCGGCCCTGGCCGGCCTGAGCGGGGAGCACCTGGCACAGCTGGATTTCCTGATCCCCAATGAATCGGAACTGGCGTTGATCAGCGGCCAGGTCGTGGACTCGCCGGACGCCGCCCAACGCGCCGCGCGCACGCTGGTGGCCAGCGGCATTCGCCACGTGATCGTCACCCTCGGTGAACACGGTGCGTTGTACGTGGGAGAGGAGGGCGAATTCCGGGTGCCG
The DNA here is from genome assembly GCF_052112325.1 of Pseudomonas sp. Yb2C2. Taxonomy (NCBI): domain Bacteria; kingdom Pseudomonadati; phylum Pseudomonadota; class Gammaproteobacteria; order Pseudomonadales; family Pseudomonadaceae; genus Pseudomonas; species Pseudomonas sp. Yb2C2. The sequence continues at coordinate 59,239 of NZ_JAVAJK010000021.1, forward strand.
GGCCGAAAGGTCGTGGCACGGGACACCACGGGCGCCGGCGATGCCTTTATCGGTTGCTTCATCCAGCACTGGAGCCGCGACGGCGGTATCCGGCAGGCCATGGAACAGGCCGTGGCGTATTCCGCCTGCTCGGTCATGGCCCTGGGCACCCAGACGTCATACCCCGACAGCGAGGCGTTCGCTCGTTTCCAGCAACAGCCGTAATCCCCAAACCAGCCCGGAGAACAATAATGAACAAACCTGCGCTGCAACAGACACCCGATGGTTTCTACCTGAACCGCACGCCCTGGTTCGCCTTTATCCTGCTGTGCAGCATCTTTGCGCTGTGGGCGGCGGCGGCAAGCATGAATGACGTGCTGATCGCACACTTCAAGAAAGCGTTTTTGCTCAGTGATTTCCAAACCGCCTTTGTGCAGTCGGCGTTTTACCTGGGCTATTTTTTCGTGGCGATTCCGGCGGCAATGGTGGTGCGCCGCTTCAGCTACAAGAGCACGATCCTGATCGGGTTGCTGCTGTACATGTTCGGCTGCCTGCTGTTTTTCCCGGCGGCGTCGACGGCCAAGTACGGCATGTTCCTGCTGGCGCTGTTTGTGATTGCGGCCGGCCTGTCGTTCCTGGAAACCGCCTGCAACACCTACTCGACCCTGATGGGGCCACGGGAAACGGGGACGCGGCGCTTGAACATCTCGCAGACGTTCCACCCCTTCGGTGCGATGGCCGGGGTGTACGTCGGCAGTTTCGTGATGTTCAAGGACACCGACGCCACCACGGAACAACTGGCCCGGATGAGCGCCTCCGAGGCTGCCGTGCAGCAGTTGCAGATGATCCAGTCCACGCTGTTGCCCTACAAGTGGATGATCGCCGTGCTGGTGCTGATGTTTATCCTGGTCGCGATCACTCGGTTCCCTGCCTGCAAGGGCAATAAGCCGGCTGACAGCAGGCCTGGCAGCCTGCGCCACAGCCTGGGCCGGCTGTGGCGTAACCCGCGCTTTACCTTTGGCGTATTGGCGCAGTTTCTCTACGTGGGCGCCCAGGTCGGCGTGTGGAGTTTTACCATTCGCCTGGCGATGCAAATGGGCGGAATGAATGAACGCAGCGCCTCATGGTTTTTGCTGACCACCTTTGCCGCCTACTTTGTCGGCAAGATGATCGCCAACCTGTTGATGCGCCGCCTGCATCCGGCCAAGGTCCTGGCGATCTACGGTGTGCTGTGCATTGTGCTGCTGGCCTACACCATTCTGGTGCCGAATATTTCGGCGGTGTACGCAGCGGTCGGCGTGAGTATTTTCCTCGGCCCGTGCTGGCCGACCATTTACGGCCTGACCATCGATGGCCTGGGTGAAGACACCGGCGTCGGCGGTTCATTGCTGGTGATGAGCATCGTCGGCGGCGGGGTGATTCCGATCTTCCAGGGCCTGTTGTCCGATGCCAGCGGCGGCAATATGCAGCTGGCCTACAGCGTGCCGTTGCTGTGCTTTATCGTGATCGTGATGTACGCGGTCAAGTGCATGCGCCAACCCGGCACGTTACCGTCGAGCGCTGTTGCGGCGGTGGCCTCATGAATACGCGGATTGCGCTGTATCCTGCGCTGTTTGCCGAGCAGGAAAAGATCCTGTTGCAGTCTGAGGACTTCAAGGTCTGTGGGTGGACCTACGCGTCCGGCGTGCAGGCGCTGAGCCTGGAGAACAGCCGTGGACGCCTGGTGCTGCTGCCTTATCAAGGGCAGATGATCTGGTCGGCGGTGTTCGACGGCTGTGACCTGACCATGAGCAATCTTTTCGAGCAACCCCGGCCCAGCCCGACGGTTATTGATACCTACGGCTGCTTCATGTTTCACAGTGGCCTGCTGCGCAACGGTTGCCCGGCGCCGGATGACACCCACGCCTTGCACGGCGAAATGCCTTGCGCCCCGATGGACTCGGCCTGGCTGGAAATCGGCGAGGGCTTTGTGCGCCTGGGCGGTTGCTATCAATACGCCAAGGGCTTCGGCGATCGCTACCGGGCGTGCCCCAGCGTGACCCTGCGCGCCGATTCGGCGGTGTTCGATATCGACATGGACGTGACCAACCTGGCCGGCAAGCCTATGGAACTGATGTACATGGCCCACATGAACTACGCCTTTGTGGCCGGCGCGCGGTTTGTAGAGCCATGGGGCATGCAGCGCCTGCGCCTGCGCACCAGTATTCCGGACCACGTCAAGCCGACGCCGGACTGGAGTGCCTACATGGCGCAACTGGCCCAACAACCCGGGCAATTGGCCTGTCTCGATCAGCCGGGGTTGTACGCCCCTGAAATCGTGTTTTTCTTCGACGGCGTCGGCACAGACGCAACCGGCCAGGCCCACTTCCTGCTGGATCATCCCGATGGCGCGGCGTTCTACACCCGCTATCGCCCCGAACAATTCGCCCACGCCGCACGCTGGATCCTGCACACGCCGGATCAGCAAGTGGCGGCGTTCGTGCTGCCATCGACGTGCGAACCCGAGGGCTATAACGCCGAGAAAGCCAAAGGCCACGTGCGTTTGCTGGCGGCGGGAGCCAGCGCTTCGTTCAGTGTCACCACCGGCTACCTGAGCGCGCAGGAACGCCAGCGGTTGCTGGGTTAAACCAGCAATTGCGCGCCGTGGGCCTGGATGGCGTCCTTGTAGCTGCGGGGGATTTTCTTGTCGCTGACCACGTACTGAAAGTCTTGCAGGGCAGCGAAGTGAGCGGTGCGCACCGTGTCGAACTTGCTGAAGTCGGCGAGCAACACACGTTGCTGGGCCTGGCGCATGACCTTTTGCTTGACCTCGACTTCATTGAAGTTGAAGCACGTCACGCCGAATGCCTGGCTGACGCCGGCGGCAGTCACGAAGGCCCATGTCAGGCGCACGCTGTCGAGGATGCTGCTTTCGGCACTGTTTTCAAACACCTGGTTCTTGCGATGGAAGGTGCCGCCGCACAACACGATGTGGCAGTTGGGCTTGTTATGCAGCTTGAGCAGCACGTTCAACGAGCTGCACACCGCCGTGAACTCCAAGTCGTCGGGGATGAAGTCGATCACAAACGGCGAGGTGGTACCGCAGTCGAAAAACACCGTGTCACCGGGCTGGATCAGGCGCGCGGCGAGTTTGCCGATGCGGCGCTTTTCCTCGACGTGGCGGGTGTCCTGCTCGGCAACCCGGTAATCGCTGACCTCGCTGCCGACCCGGGTGATGTAGCCACCCAGCAGGCGCAGGTGATCACTGAAGTGGTTGAGATCGCGGCGCAGGGTCATCTCCGAAACCTCCAGCAGCGCCGCCATTTCCCTCAGGTGAATGGCGTTCTGGTCCTGCAAGGCTTGTTGGATAAGCTTGAGTCGCTCGGCTTTTCTACTGTCCACGAGTATTCCAGGGCTTGATTGTTTGCGTTAGATAAGTAACATTTAATGTTATTATTATAACGCATTAGTGTGGGTGCTGTGACAAGCGGCACACGACCATTCGCAACATACAGGCAAGGGCACGTTAAATGAACACTCTTCAACCCGCAGCATTGGCCAAGTACATCGATCACACCTTGCTGGCGCCCGACGCCTCCCGCGAGCAGATTCGCACTTTGTGCGAGGAAGCCCGGGAGCACGGTTTTTATTCGGTGTGCCTGAACTCAGGGCAGGTGCCTTACGCCGCTTCCTGCCTGGCCGACGACAGCGTGGTGATTTGTGCCGTGGTGGGCTTTCCCCTGGGCGCCGGCCTGAGTGACACCAAGGCCTTCGAAGCCGAACGGGCGATTGCCGCCGGGGCAGGGGAGATCGACATGGTGCTCAATATCGGCTGGTTGAAGGACGGTTTGCTGGACGCAGTGCGCGAAGACATTGCCTTGGTCCACAAGGCCTGCGGCGCCGTGCCGTTGAAGGTCATCCTGGAAACCTGCCTGCTGGAGGACGAAGAGAAAGCCCAGGCCTGCGAAATCTGCCGGGACCTGGGTGTGGCGTTCGTCAAGACCTCCACGGGGTTCAGCCGAAGCGGTGCCACCGCCGAAGACGTGGCCCTGATGCGTAAAACCGTGGGCGCCGCGGTTGGGGTCAAGGCGTCCGGTGGTGTGCGCGATTATCCGACGGCACTGAAAATGATTGAAGCCGGGGCGACGCGCTTGGGCAGCAGTTCGGGGATTGCGATTGTCGGCGGGGCGATGACGGCGGCCAGTGGTTACTGAGTTTCGGGCCGGCGCCTGGCAGCCTGTAGGGAAATCCCTACAGGCTGCGCAAATCATTAGAGCACTATCCGGATTTCTTCATGGCTCTTTGCTATATGTCACGCTAGAGTGATTGGAAGATTCAATGAAGTCTTGATTTCTCCGGCCTCGGCCGAGGCCGCAGGACACTTCATACCTGTGGAGTGCACCATGAAAGTTCTAATCGCCGATGATTCATCCATGTCCCGCAAGATGGTCTTGCGTTCCCTGCCGGAATCACTGACCGAAGATGTTCGCCAGGCCTGCAACGGTGCCGAGGTGATGGAGGCTTACCACGCCGGTTTGGTCGACCTGCTTTTTCTCGACCTCACCATGCCCGTCATGGATGGCTTCCAGACCCTGGAGGCACTCAAGCGCGAAGACGCCAACGTGGTCGTCGTGGTGATCAGTGCAGACATCCAACCCCTGGCCAGGCAACGGGTATTCGACCTGGGCGCTGCTGCCTTTGTAGCCAAGCCGGTTACGGCTGAAGCTGTAGTCAATGCCTTGCACGTCATAGGAGTGCTTTGATGGAAACCTTGGCCGCACTCACCGAAGACCAACGTGATGCCCTGCAGGAACTGATGAACATCGCCATGGGACAGGCGGCCGAGCGACTGGCGCTGCTGACCGATACCATGGTGACGCTTTCGGTTCCCTTTATTCACCCGCTGATCCGGGAACAGAATCACCTGTTGATTCCGGAGCATCTGCGTCGGAGCTTCATGATCGTCACCCGCCAGTCTTTTCTGGGTGAGCTACGCGGCGAAGTGTTCGTGTGCTTTGGCTCCAAGGGGGCCGATGAACTGGCCGAACTGCTGGGCTACAAGGGCAGCGGCCTGGAGCAGCAGCACGAGTTGATGCTTGATGTCACCAACATCCTGACCGGCGCCTGCATCAGTGGCCTGGCACGGCAGGTGGCGACTCAGGTGAGTTATGACGCACCGTCCATTCTCGTCCACACCGAACATGCGGCGAATGCACTGGAGGAATTGAACCTGAATGAACACCTGGCGATGGTGCTGGAAATCCGTTTCGAGGTTCAGGCTCATCAGTTCTCCTGCGACTTGTTGATCTGCATCACTGAACGTACGGCTGGGGTTGTCGTTCGGGCCATCGATCGTTTGCTGGACGAACTTTGAAGGGATCTCTTCATGACAGACATCAAGGCAATTTCCCGGGAAACCCTTGAGTCGATGCTCAAGGCCATCAACATGGGCGTATTGCTGGTCGACCAGGACTGCAAGGTGCTGTTCTCTAACCATTTCATGTCCATCAACAGTGGCCGCAGCGCGGAAGAACTGGTCGGCCGTACGTTGTTCGAAGCCTTTCCGGAGCTGCCGGAGGCCTGGACCCGGCAGAAGATCAACAGCGTCATCACCCTGCAAAACTTTGCGTTCACGTCATGGCAGCAGCGGCCGCACCTGTTCAATTTCGAGAGTACCCGGCCCATCAGTGGCATGGTCCGGCACATGTATCAGAACTGCACCTTTTTCCCGGTGCAAGACGCCGATGGCAGCAATCTTGGCGTGGGCCTGGCCATCAGTGACACGACCGATACCGCTGCCCGTCAACTTGAGCTGACGCACCTTAACAAGTTGCTGGAAGAAGAGAAGGGCGCCCAGGCGCTGCTGATCGCGCGGCTCGAAGACGCACAGGCGCAGTTGCTGCAGTCCGAGAAAATGGCGGCGATAGGGCAACTTGCTGCAGGCGTGGCCCACGAGATCAATAACCCGATCGGGTTTGTCGGCTCCAACGTCAACAGCCTGCGTCGTTACCTGGTGGACATCTTCGCGCTGCTCGAAGCCCATGAGCAGGCGACCGACGACAGGCATGCCAGCGCTCATCCCGAGCTTGCGGTGATGCGGGACAAGATGGATTACACCTTCATGCGCCAGGACATCGACGACCTGCTGGCCGAGTCGGTCGACGGCCTTGACCGGGTCACTCGCATCGTCAAGGACCTGCGCGAGTTCTCCCACGTCGACAGTTACGAATGGCAGTTGGCCGACCTGCACAAGGGGCTCGACAGTACCCTCAACGTTATCTGGAACGAGATCAAGTTCAAGGCTCAGGTGATCAAGTGCTACGGCGATGTCGAGCCCATCGAATGCATGGGTTCACAGATCAACCAGGTCTTCCTGAACTTGCTCATCAATGCAAGCCATGCCGTGGGCGCCGACGGCGAAATCACCATCAGCAGCGGCAGGGAGGACGGTGGAGTCTTCGTCGAAATCGCCGACAACGGCCATGGCATTCCCCTTGAAATCCAGAACCGGATATTCGAACCGTTCTTCACAACCAAGCCGGTGGGCATGGGGTCGGGCCTTGGCCTGTCGTTGTCGTACAGCATCATGGTCAAGCACCATGGACGCCTCACCGTCGACAGTGAGCCGGGCAGGGGGAGTCGCTTCCGCGTCTGGTTACCCTTACGCCAGCCGGTAATTGAGGCTGTCTCTACCTGCGCCGTTGAAGGACGCTGATCATGGATACGTTGCCTTCCTGCGAAAAACGACACACCGTCATGCTGGTGGATGATGAGGAAAGTATCCTCAACAGCCTTCGGCGCCTGCTGCGCGCAAAGCCTTACGACTTGCTGCTGGCCACGAGCGGGGCCCAGGCGCTGAGCCTTTTCGAACAACACGCGGTCGACCTGATCGTCTGCGACGCGCGCATGCCGTTCATGGACGGGCCGACCTTGCTGCGCGAGGTGCATAGGCGCGATCCGCACTGCGTGAATATCCTGCTGACCGGCTACGCCGATATGAGCATGATCACGCAGGCAATCAACGATGGGTATGTGTTCCGTTACATCAGCAAGCCCTGGAATGATGAAGAGCTCAAGCTCACTCTCGATCAGGCTCTGGAAATGAAGAGTGCTCGTTGAGCGTAACCCGGCGAATTCGTCGCCAAGCCTATAACTCAACTAAATAGTCATTTAGTTGAGTTGGCTATCGGGGCAGGGCTCAGGCCTGGGCGAGGGCGCTGATACGCCGTTCGCTGATGCGTTCGACGGTGTCCATATGTTCGGTGCCCCACACGCACAACGCGCCCAGCGCAGTGGCCAGTGACTGCCCGAAGGGTGTCAGGGAATACTCGACCTTGGGCGGGATCTCCTGGAAGTCGATCCGCGCGATGATTTCGTCGCGTTCCAATTCCTTGAGTTGCTGGATCAACACCTTGTCGGTCACGCCGCCAATCGCACGCCTTAACTCGCCATACCGATGAACATGTCGCGCCAGGTTATACAGGACCAGCGGTTTCCATTTGCCGCCAATCACCGCCAGGGCAGCCTCGAGCCCGCAATTGAAGGTGTTGTTCGCCATGTGATGGGTGCTCCAAAGGGGTACTTACTAAAAGGTGCATACTATTCAAAAGAATAGTCTGGATCTAGAGTTGGGCCTCAACATTCTTCGGAGTTAACCATGAGCAGGCTCGACGGGAAAATTGCAGTGATCACCGGTGGCAACAGTGGTATTGGCCTGGCAACCGCCATTCGCTTTGCAGCGGAAGGTGCACAGGTGGTGATTGTGGGACGCAGGCAGGAAGAACTGGACAAGGCGCTGGGCCTGATCGGGCCTACAGCGATCGCCATTCAAGGGGATATCTCGAGGCTGGACGACCTGGAGCGCATTTTCACCCACATCAAAAGCGTCAAAGGTCGCGTTGACGTGCTGTTCGCCAATGCAGGCCTGGGGGATTTCCAGCCGCTCGGGTCGATCACCGAAGAGTCGTTCGATCGCACGTTCGGCATCAACGTCAAAGGCACACTGTTCACCGTGCAAACAGCGCTGCCACTGATGCACGCCGGCGGTTCGGTGATCCTCACAGGTTCGACCACCGGCACCATGGGCACACCGGCATTCAGCGTGTACAGCGCCACGAAAGCCGCATTGCGTAATTTCGCCAGGAGCTGGGCGCTGGATTTGAAAGGCAGCGGTATTCGCGTCAATGTACTTTCACCGGGACCAATCTCGACACCGGGCCTTGACCTGGCGCTTTCAAGTACCGGCCAGAAGGATGCAATCATTGACGACATGACGGCGCAGTTGCCACTGGGCCGTATCGGCCAACCGGAAGAAGTTGCGGCGGCGGCATTGTTCCTGGCGTCGGACGACAGCAGTTTCATGACCGGCAGCGAAATGTTCGTGGATGGAGGGTTCGCTCAGGTTTGAACCAGAGAGGGGTTTTGCCTGTTGGAATCTGACGGGCACTGCCCCTCATTACGTAACATTGTATTACGCATAATGTATATTATGTTAAATCATGTGTCAGGCTCAGCCACTTCCAGCTCTCGTCGCCTACTTATGAACATACTTCTCAGTGAATCAAGATTCATGGGGTGTGTTCCCGGAACGCTTACGTACTCGGCACCGTGAATCCGGCTTCACGTCGCGGACTTCACCCTTAATTTCATGCAGCCACTGGATGTAACTCAGGTATCGCCATGATAGCGCTCGAAGCGTTTAAGGGAGAAAGACGAGAGATCCAAGTCGGTCGAACCGCGTATGCACCACTGTGCAAACGCCTCGCCCAACGCGGCGGAATGTTTGAAGCCGTGACCGGAACAGGCGGACACCACCAAGGTGTGCTGCCACGACGGATGCTCATCGATAATGAAATGGCGATCCGGCGTCACGGTGTAGGCGCAGACAGCAGACTTGACCACGTTCGAGGTCACACCGACGATGCGGCCGCGCACCTGGTGCTCATACATGTCCCGCTCTTCCGCCGACGAGACCGTACGATCCATTGTTTGCGGCAACGAAGTAGTGTGGTATTGCGCGGTGGCGATTTTCAGGCTGCCCTCGCCGTGTAATGCGGGAAAGCCGTAGTTGATTTTGTCGTCGCCACGGCCGTGAGTGAGGATAAACGTCGGTGAGTGATCCACCCACTCGGCGCCCTCCTCCAGCCCGAACCAGAACAGCTTCTGCCGGTAGACGCTGAGCAGGCTGTCAAACGGCTCGCCCAGCAAACCGCCGCTCCAGTTGCCGGCGCTAATCACAAGCTTGTTTGCAAAGAGCGTGCGCAGATTCGTAGTGACATGGACTCCCTGCTCATTCGAGCTAATCCCTGTGACGGTTTCGCCTTTGTAGAGGATTGCTCCGTGTTGCTCGGCCAACTTGAGCTGCACATCAATGCAACGTTCAGGACGTACAAAACCTCCACCTGGCTCGAAATAGCCGATGGCAGTGTCGTGGACGTTGGCAAATTGTGGAAAGCGCTGGCGAATCTGTTCGGCGGATAAAACGTCGTGCTCGATGCCATAGGCCTGTGCTAGGCCGATGGTGCGCAATGTGAAGTCGGTTTTATCGTTGGGGTCAAACTCGGGACTCGAAGTCAGAACCAATAGACCCGACTGTTCGAACAGCGACTCCCCTGACAATTGCTCAAGCTCACGCCAGATGCGGTGGGAATTGCGCACAATGGGAACGTACTGCGCGCCCTCACCCACCGAAAGCCGGGTAATACGCGTATCGCCATGGCTGGAGCCCAGGTTGTGAGGTGGGTGATGGCGGTCGATACCCACAACATTCGCACCCGCCTTCGCCAACTGATACACCGTAGCGGCCCCCATGGCCCCCAACCCCAATACCACTACATCACACCGCTCGGACATCAACGCTCACCTGTCAAAAAGAAGCCAGTTGAAAGTGAAACCGGTTAAGAATCAACGACTAAAAGAGCATATGCATATTATCAACCGAGCATCACCGGCCGCTCTGTTGCTGCAATACTAGGCAGTGCTGAGTCCAAACACGCGCCTCTCCCGGCAACACAGGAGAGGCCGCCTGCCTGCATACCGCTGAGCTATCAGAGGAATAGAAAAAACAACATCATAATGATGGCACTGTCTGATACCGTGCACATAAACACAGCCACTCCGAGGATTGTCATGGGCGCAGGCGCTCCTATTCCGCCGAATGAAATTGAACGGCTTAAAGAGGTCGCGAAATTTTGTCCAGCTGACAGCGAGTACGATACTGTCTTCGATAAAATCGTCGAGATGGCTTCTGCTTACTTCAACGCACCCATAGCGCTGATCTCGATCGTCGATGAGCATCAGCAATGGTTCAAGGCGCGCGTAGGGCTTAAAGAGACGCAGACACCACGAGAAGTGTCCTTCTGCGCTTACTCGACGCTGGATAACGCCCCGCTGGAGGTATTGGACGCGACGCTTGATCCCCGTTTTAAAGACAATTCCCTGGTAACGGGGCCTCCGTATATTCGTTATTACACGGGCACCCCACTGATTACCGAAGAGGGTTTTACGCTGGGAAGCCTGTGCATCATTGATACAGTCTCACGCGCCGCTATGAGTGAGCGTGATAGTGCGATGCTCAGCGGTTTTGCTGAACTGGTGATGATGCGCATCCACAGCATGCGCGCTCGAAACTTCGTCGACCAACCCACAGGGTTATTTAATCGACTCCGGTTTGAGGAGGATATACGCCAAGCGCTCAAGACCCACAGCGCGTGCCAAGCGTATGCGGTTGACATCATCTCGCCAAAGTTCCTCAACGATATCGTGAAGGCGCTGGGTTACAGCTTTGCCACGGACTTGGTCCTGGCAATCAAAGCGCGCCTACAAAAGCTATTACCGCCACAGTGTCTACTTTATAAAATTAGCCCGACGCGGTTTGGTTTTCTCCTTGAGGAGGATCAAACGGCCGAGCACATTTGTGAAAACATCCTCAAGGACTTCAAAAAGCCTGTCGAATGCCACGCCATCCCCATACTCATGCAAGTCGGGATTGGCGTCCTGCCTATTCATAGCTCAGGGCTCCAGCAAGACTGGCTTCGCCTGGTGGTCAGCGCTGCGGATGAGGCGCGTGACCGCAGGCTGGGATGGTCGCGCTATGAACCCCATTTTGATGCGGCTCAACAACGCGCGTTCATGTTGTTGAGTTCGTTGCCGGAGGCGGTCAGCGCCGACAAACAGTTCAGCCTGGTGTACCAGCCAAAAATCAAACTGCCCTCAGGATGGTGTCATTCAGTAGAAGCACTATTACGTTGGACACATCCTTTACTGGGGCCCATCAGCCCTGCTGAATTCATACCCTTGGCTGAAAAAACCGCACTCATACCCTCTGTTGGATTGTGGGTGCTCAACGCAATCATCCGGCAAGCGGTTATTTGGAAAGCGCAAGGTGTGCGCCTGCGGATAGCGATGAACATTACCGTCAGCGATCTTGAAAGCGCCGAATTCGTCGACGCGATGATCCATGAGATTCAACAGCACGGCCTGGACCCCGCTGGCTTTGAACTTGAGTTTACCGAAAGCATGCTCATGACCAACCCTGAAGAAGTCATCCGGCAACTGGAGCGTGTCCGTAAGTTTGGCGTAGAGGTTGCTGTTGATGACTTTGGCACCGGCTACAGCAACTGGGCTTATTTGAAGGAGCTCCCGGCTAATACCGTCAAGCTTGACCAATCTCTGATCAGCGGGCTGGGCAGCAATCAAAATGACAAGCAACTGGTTAAAACCCTGATCGGACTGGCTAAGGGGCTCGGCTACCAGGTGGTTGCAGAAGGCGTAGAAAATCAAGAAATCCTGGACCTGTTAATACAGTGGGGATGTTCCGAAGCACAGGGTTATTTGATAGCCAAGCCTATGAGCGCCGAGGCATTAGAAGCCTGGATAGCACAAGGAGTCGATGGAGGTCGGGGCCGGTAGAATGACTGCCGGGGACGCGCAAGCAAGGACTCTATAGATCGCGGACACCACCTGCATCGTTGCGTCTTCGATCGTGCCTTCATTACGGCATACAACCCAACCCTGATCTGCAATCGCTCGCTCGAATGCCTGGGTACACGCGCTATGTTCTTCCAGCTTATGGATCACCGTGCTGCTCAGCCCACGCCGTCGCGCAGCTGCCCTCGCCCATGAAATCTCAGGGGCGGTGACAATCCCGACATGCAGGTCTGGCACTCGCACGTTTCGATCAATGTTCAATTGCAGGATCTCTGCAAACGGAATTATCCGGCGAAACGCGGCATCCGACGGGTACCAGCGATCGATCAGGATGATGCTGCCTGGTGGCTGTTTAGCCAGCACCTGCCGGGAAATCCAGGCACGGCTGTCAGCAAAGCGTTCACACACCCGCAACTCCAGCTCCCGGGAGGGACTTCTGACGAGCTGGTTAACAAGCGCCATTGTTCCCTCCCGGTAGGGATCACTTTTTCTCTCGCAAAGCCGGATCACCTTTTTGTTGTCTGCCCTCAGTGCTTTCGTAACGGCCTCCAACAGCGTGGTTTTGCCGGTGCCCTTGGGCCCATCCAGAGAAACAAACAGCGGACGATTCATTCTTCACTTAACAATTGATATAACGTTTTTTTGCCCTGTCCGGACGCTGGAACCGCTTAGTGCGACTACGCGAAGGCCCTTATGAACAGAAAGTGATGAACACTCTACCCTTGTTTCGCCTCACGGGTCCCAAATCCACGCTGACAACCGCTGATGAGCATCGGTTATCGCCCATCAGTCATGCGTGAGTGAGGTACCAGCGCCAGTCCTGCTCCCCGACCTCAGCGTTGAAGTGACGGAACTCGCGCCATTTGATCGCCAGATACACCTTTAGGAATTCGGCGCCCAGCGCCTCGCGTGCCCACGTTGAATCCTGCAAGGCCTGCAACGCGGTCAGCCAGTCGGTGGGCAGGAAATCCGCTGCCTGTTCATACCCATTTCCCTCGATCGCGGCACCAGGATCGCTTTGATGGGTGATACCGAGGTGAATCCCCGCCAGTAATGCGGCGGCGGCAAGATACGGGTTGGCGTCGGCCCCGCAAATGCGGTGTTCGATATGTCGACTTAGTGCAGGGCCGCCGGGCACGCGGAACGACACCGTACGATTGTTGACGCCCCAACTTTTGGCCAACGGCGCGTAACTGCCGGTCTGGAACCGGCGATATGAATTGGCATGGGGGCAAAATATCGCCAGTGAGTCAAACAAGGTCGCCATCATCCCGCCAATTGAGTGACGCAACAGTGGCGTACCCTGTGGGTCTTCGCTCGCATACAGGTTGTTACCCTCCTCGTCGGCCAGGCTGACGTGCAAATGCATGCCACTCCCGGCCTGGTCACTGAACGGCTTGGCCATGAAGCACGCTTGTAGCCCATGTTTGTTGGCGACACCTTTGACCAGGCGTTTGTAGCGTACGCCTTCATCAATAGCCTGGAGTGCGTCGAAACGATGTTCCAGGGTCAACTCGACTTGGCCTGGAGCGTACTCGGAGATGGCTGTGCGTACGGGCAGGCCTTGTAGCGCGCACGCAGCGTAGAGGTCATCAAGAAAAGGTTGCAGCTGTTCTAACTCGTATAGGCCATACACCTGCGGTGCCTGGGGACGGACGCCGTTGGTCTGCAGCGCTGGCTGCGGCCGACCGTTGGCATCGCGTTGCTGGTCCAGCAAGTAAAACTCCAGTTCAACGGCCATTACCGGGTGGAAACCATCGGCTTTGAGTCGGTCAATGACATGCACCAGTACGTGTCGCGGGTCGGCCGGTGCGGCGGGAATACCTTGGGTCGGGTGCATGCTCACCTGCACCTGACCGGTGGGGTTGGTGCGCCAGGGTTGCAAGGTCAGGCTTCCCGCCAAGGGGTATGTCCAACAATCGGCATCGGCGACATCCCAGACCAGGCCTGTGTCTTCGACGTCTTCACCCTGCACGGTCAAGGCGAGAATGGAGCTTGGCAGCGGCCGACCGTTTGCGTAGATCGCCAACAGTTCGTCGCGATGCAGCAACTTTCCTCGCGGAACACCATTCGCGTCAATAAGGAACAACTCGATGCTCAGCACTTCAGGGTGGGCGGCCAGATAATCTTCGGCCTCTTTTTTATCAGCAAATTGCATATCAAACCTCTCGGCGCTTATTTAAGCGACTGGACAGTATTCAAGAACAATGGAACTTATGAAGAGATAACCCGCGCTCCAGGTAGGGCAAGCAGCGTGGTCAGCGCGTTATCCAACTCACCGATCAGCCTGTCGACATCCCCTTCACTTGTTTGCGGACAGCACAGGGTCATGTTGTGAAAAGGCGTGATCAGGATCCCGCGATTGATCAGATAGAGGTGCAGCGCCATTTGAAGGCTGTCATGAAAAGCCGCCTCGGCTTGCGCACCTGTTCTTGGCGGTGTGGCACAGAATTGAAATTCACAACGAGCCCCCAACTCGGTTACCGACCAGTTCAATTGGTGCCGCTTGAACAACGCTCGAAATCCCTGGGCCAGTCTTGAGGCCAGGGGCAACATGTGCTGGTACGCAGACTCGGTCATGACCTCTTCGAGACTGACGCGCATGCAGCGCATCGCCAGTGCGTTGGCGGACAAGGTCGTTCCCATGCCACTGTGGCCATGCCCGCCGCTCTCTTCGCTGATGCTTTTCTGCGCATCGTGCATGGCCAACGCAACGTGCTCGGTCATGCCAAAGACTGCGCAAGGCACGCCACCGGCGATGGGTTTCCCCACTACGAAAAAGTCGGGCTTCAAATCCCATTGGCGCGTGCATCCACCGATGCCGGTAGAAATAGTGTGGGTCTCATCAATGACCAACAGGCTGCCGTATTTTCGCGTCAGCTCGCGGCACTGTTGCATGAACCCCGGATCGGGCAGGACCATGCCTATATTGGTCATCGCCGGCTCGCACATCAGCGCGCACACGTCGCCCTGAGCTAAAGCAGCCTCCAGTGCAGCAACATCGTTGAAGGGAATGGATCGACTGTATTGGGTCAAGTCGTAGGCTTGCCCCACCAGGCCCGAACGGTGCACGGTCTTGCCCTCTCGGTACCGGACCATCACGTCATCCACGGTGCCGTGATAACAGCCGTCGAACACCAGTAGAACATTGCGCTGGGTGATAGCGCGCGCCCAGCGCAGCACATAACGATTGGCGTCGGTAGCGTTGGCGGTAACTTGCCAATAAGGCAGCTCAAACCGCTGGGCCAGCAACTCTGCGCAGACCACCGCATCTTCGCCGGGCAGCATCGTGGTCAAGCCATTGTTCGCCTGCTCGGCTATGGCGCGGGCGATAGGATCAGGTGAATGGCCAAACATCGTGCCGGTGTCGCCGAGGCAAAAGTCTATGTAGTCATGACCGTCGACGTCGGTGAAGCGGGCACCTTTGGCACGCTGGACAAAGAGCGGCGAAGGCATCGACCAATCGCTCATCCAGTGCATGGGCACACCGTTGAACAGCGCCGCCTTGGCACGCTTGGCCAGCGCCATCGACGTTGGGTTGTTTTCTATAAACCGGGCACGCTCGGCTGCGGTAAAGGCAGCAATCGCTGATTCACAAACTCCACTGTTCGACATGATTAGAACCCTTTATTAAGTATCACATTAGTTAAACTTCATCGCCGTATAGATAAGCCACACTCCATCATTCTCCAGGTGCAGCATCAGCTCCCGAATATTGGGTGAAGATCGCTCCGCAAACTTATAACGTGGGCGTTGGCTTTAACTATTTACATTGCCGGCTGACATATAGCCTTGATATACCGCGCAGATATTCATTCAAACGTCATTAACCGGAGTGAGGGGCTTTATTCTCGACCAGGCAATTACCGCCATCGACCACGATAACTTCACCGGTGATGTAACTGGATTCTGGAGACGCCAGAAATGCAACCGCCGCCGCCACCTCGTGGGGACTGCCCGCCCGCCCGATCGGGGTAAAGCGCCCCGCCTCTGCTTCAACCGGTGTGGTTGAGCCCGTGGTGATCCATCCGGGCGCCACGCTGTTGACGGTAATCCCGTGCTTGGCGACTTCAAGTGCCAGTCCCATGTTCATGCCCACCATCGCGGCTTTGGCAGCGCTATAAGCGGCTTCGCCCGGATTGCTCCCGCGGGTGCCCGTGGTGGAACTGATATTGACAATGCGCCCGTAATTTCGCGCCCTCATACCGGGCAAAACAGCCCGCGTCAGAAGAAAAGCGGTGGTTAAGTTTCTGGCCAGTGAAAGATTCCACTCATGCAGTTCCATGCTCGCCAATTCCGAGAAAACCTCAGGGCTGCCTTGCATGGCCATGCCGGCATTATTCACCAGAATATCGACCCGTCCCCAGACCGACACCGCCCAGAGGCCGAATTCACGCACCTGACGTTCATCGGTGAGGTCAACTGCCCTGCCCTCAACTTCAAACCCTTCTGCGAGCAGCTCTTTAACGCGTTCCTCGATGCGGCGGCTACTGGCGGTGATGATCAATCTCGCACCCGCTGCACCTAGCCTGCGAGCGATCGCCATGCCAATACCCGCTTCACTGCCGGCACCACTGACAAGTGCCACATGCTCCCTCAAATCAGTATTTAACATGGTGTTCCCCACGTACTTAATTTGGAATAGAAGTGGAAATTAGGCTAATAAACCTGATAAATAAAGACGATCATCATCAGAAAATCTGACAACTGCCATGGCGTTCACCAGTGAGTCACTGAAAGTTTTCCTTGCGGTTGTCGACAGCGGCTCCTTCTCTGCCGCCGCACGCAAATTGGGGCGGGTACCCTCGGCCATCAACATGGCGGTGTCGCAGCTTGAAGCCGAGCTGGATTTATTGCTTTTTGACCGATCAACCCGCAAAGCCATTCCTACGGCAGCCGCCAAAGCGCTGGAGCCCCAGGCTCGACAGGTCGCCAGCCAGTTAAACTTGCTGGACGCCCATGCGCTCCAGCTTCATCAGGGGTTGGAGGAGCGCTTGGTCCTTGCGATGGCGCCGGAGTTGCAGACAGGCGTATGGAATCGTCCGCTGTCCATTATCGCCAGGGAGTTTCCCACGCTTGAAATCGAGATTCGCTCCGCGTCCCATCCGGAGGCGATGCGCATGCTCCATGAAGGGCGTGTGCAATTGGCCCTTGGATTTGAACGACCAGGGCTTGACGAGCGGGAGACGTTTCTTGAAGCGGGGAGCCAATTGTTGGTAGCCGTTGCCTCTCCGGATCATCCTGCGGCCGCCGGCAAGAAAAGCCCCTTGAGTGAAGAGCAACTGGTCAACGTCCGGCAGATCATCGTGGCTACTGGAGGGCCTACAGACTCTGATCCACGTGTTGTGCTGTCACGGCGGATTTGGCACAGCGACAATTACCTGGCAACGCTGGATCTGGTCCAGCAAGGATTGGGCTGGGCTTATCTTCCACAGCCGTTGGTACAACCTCTGATCAGTTCGGGCGCATTGACGGAGGTGGTGTTTGACAACATGCCGAGTCAGATGCGGCTATGGGTCGATATCATCTGGGTAAAGAACCGTCCCCTGGGGCTGGCAGCGAGTCGCTACCTGAGCCTGATGCGCAAGATTGTCGAGGACGAGCCGCGGCGTGTTTGAGAAAAAAACCAGCCGTATGGCTCATTGAGGCCACTGCTCAAGCAGTATCGAGACGAATTTTTCCGCCGCCGGCGAAAGCGATGCTCCCCGGCGGTAAACCAAGCCCAAGGAGCGGTTCACAACCGGCTCGATCAACGGGACGCTGACCAAGGTTGGATGATCTTCAGCCGGCATGGCCAGGCTCGGCATCGCCGAAACCCCCAGGCCGGCCTCCACCAGGCCCAGCGAAGTCGAGAGGTGCTGGACCTCGTAGAACCATTGCGGCCGCCAACTCAGGCCAGACAGCGCGTGATCGAGCAACATGCGGTTGCCGCTCAGGCGCCCTACCCCGATCAGGCGGTAATCGCTCAATTCGGACCAGGTGACCGAACTGCGTCCAGCCAACTCATGATCACGCCTGCACGCCAATACGAAAGGCTCGCTGACCAGGGGCACGAACTCAATGTCTGGATGCTGCCCACTCATCATGTTGATCCCGAAGTCGGCCTCCCCCCGCAGCACCGCTTCAAGCCCCTCATTGGCACTCAAATCCAGCAGGCGGATGCGGATTTTTGGGTAGCGCTCGTTATACAGACGAATGACTGACGGCAAGAAATAGAAAGCCGCAGTAGGGATACACGCCAGGGTTACCCGGCCAATCTGGCGTTCGGCCAGCTCACGGATATTGAGAATCGACTCATCGAAGTCATCCAGCAACCGACGTGCCTTTGGAAGAAAGTCACGACCGACACTCGTGAGGCTGACCTTACGCGTGGTGCGATCCAGCAACGAGGTGCCCAACCCCTCTTCCAGTTTTTTAATTCGGCGACTGAGTGCCGGTTGAGACAGGTGCAAGGCATCGGCTGCTTCGTGAAAACTGCCAAGTTCAGCGATTTTCACGAAGGATCGAATGTCATTCAGCTCATATTCCATGTCTTATCTCACCCGCACAAGGCGTCAAAAGGAAACTCAGCGTAAATTTATCATTCGCAAAACGCAATAATCTCTTCAATCTTTGCATTTGAAACATTTTTTAAAGCTTGAGACTCTTGCTCCAAGAACATCAATTACACCGATTGATCAACAAGAGTCAGTATCATGCAAAGAATTCCCTGTGTGCTGATGCGCGGCGGCACCTCGAAAGGTCCGGTTTTTCTCGACTGGGATTTGCCCGCCGCCGTTGAGGCCCGTGACGAACTGCTGCTCAACCTGATGGGCTCCGGTCATGAACTGGAGATCGACGGCATCGGCGGTGGCAGCCCGCAAACCAGCAAGGTTGCGATTGTCAGCCCTTCGCTGCACCCGGATGCGGACGTTGATTACCTGTTCGTTCAAGTGATGGTTTCACAACGCAGGGTCGACAGCGCACCCAACTGCGGCAACATGCTGTGCGCGGTGGGCCCGTTCGCCGTCGAGCAGGGTCTGGTCAAAGGCACCCCGGAGCGCACCCGTGTGCGCATTCGCAACCTAAACACCGGCACCTTTATTCACTCCGACGTGTACACGCCGGATGGCAAAGTCAGTTACGAGGGCGATACCGCCATTGATGGCGTGCCCGGTACGGCGGCACCGGTGCAACTGACGTTCCTCGACGCAGCCGGCAGCAAGACAGGCAAGCTCTTTCCCACCGGTAACACGCAGGACGTGATCGATGGCATTGCGGTGACCTGTATCGACATGGCAATGCCCATGGTGCTTGTCGAAGCCAGCCAACTGGGCAAGCGTGGCGATGAGAGCCCGGCGGAACTGGACGCCGATAAGGAATTCCTGCGACGCCTTGAGACGCTGCGGCTTCAGGCCGGCCTGGCCATGGGCCTGGGCGATGTCAGCGACAAAGTGATTCCCAAGCCGGTACTGGTTTCGCCCGCGAAAGCGGGGGGCACGCTCCAGGTTCGTTACTTCATGCCGCACAACTGCCACCGCGCGCTCGCCATTACGGGCTCGATTGGTTTGGCCACTGCGTGTGTGATCGAAGGCAGCATCGTCGCGCAGATGCTCGGCGGGATCAGTACGCCGCGCCTAGAAGCGGTGCGTATCGAACACCCGAGCGGCGGGATTGATGTCGTATTGTCCTACACCGGCGTCAACGGTGAGACAATTCAGGCTTCAGTCGTACGCACCGCCCGCAGGCTTTTCTCCGGCTACGTCTACGCCACTGACTCGCAGCGCCTTGCCGGATAAATTCCGATAGTCGTTGGCATTTTTGCATCCGCACAATTCTAAAAATGGGTGATGCCATGAAAGTTGTTAAATCGCTCTACTTCCAGATCCTCTGCGCCGTGGCGCTCGGCATCGTGGTCGGGCATTTCTGGGCCCAGCAGGCCATTGCACTCAAGCCCCTGGGTGACGCGTTCATCAAACTGATCAAGATGATGATTGCGCCCGTGGTGTTCTGCACCATCGTCACCGGCATCGCAGGGATGAGCGACAAGCGCTCCCTCGGGCGCCTGCTGGGCAAAACCATGCTGTTGTTCTTCGTCCTCACGGTGATCAGCCTGGTGATTGGCCTGGTCGCGGTGTACGTGTTCCAGCCGGGCGCCGGCATGAACATCGATCCCAGCCAGCTGAGCACCAAAGGATTGGCCCAGTACACGGAGTCGGCCGCAAAGCTTGGGGTGGTGGAGTTTTTCATGCACATCATTCCCGAGACGTTTATCGGCGCCTTCAGTAAAGGTGAAGTGTTGCCGGTGCTGTTTATCGCGGTGTTGTCCGGCTTTGCCTTGTCGTCGCTGGGCGAGCGTGGCAAACCGGTACTCGACGTGCTCGAATCCGCCTCGCAAATGGTCTTCAAGATCTTTTCCTACCTGATGCGTTTTGCACCGGTCGGCGCTTTCGGGGCCTTGGCGTTCACTGTCGGCCAGTACGGCATCACCTCGCTGGGTTCGCTGGCGAAGTTGATCATGACCTTGTACATCGCCTGCGGCTTTTTCGTCTTCGTGGTACTGGGCAGCATTTGCCGCGCCAACGGTTTCAGCCTGTGGAAGCTGCTGCGCTACTTTCGGGAAGAGTTCCTGGTGGTACTCGGCACCTCCTCCACGGAACCGGTGATGCCGCGCATGCTGGAGAAACTCGAGGCACTGGGCTGCAAAAAAGGCGTCGTCGGCCTGGTGCTGCCCACCGGCTACTCGTTCAACCTGGACGGCACGGCCATCTACCTGTCGTTGGCGGCGATTTTCATTGCCCAGGCCTGCAACATTGATCTGAGCCTGACGCAGATCATCACCATGCTGGCGATCATGCTGCTGTCCTCCAAAGGCGCCGCCGGGGTTACCGGCAGCGGGTTCGTGGCACTGGCCTCGACCCTGACGGTCATTCACGACATCCCATTGGCCGGCCTGGCATTGCTGATCGGTGTTGACCGCTTCATGTCTGAAGCCCGCGCCCTGACCAGCCTGGCCAGTAACGCGGTAGCGACGGTGGTGATTTCGATGTCTGAAAATGCCTGCCACCGCGAAACGCTGAACCGGATGCTCGACGCAAAATCTTCTGCCGCACCGGGAAAAGCCTGGGACGACCTGAAGGACGCCAAACGCGTCTAGAGACAACTGGATAACGCTTCCCCCCTGACTTGACTGCCCCCCCCTCCCCGCCAGGCGCGTTGTGCCGCCCGGCGGGTCAGGGCGCGTGCGCCTCGGCGTCAGCCATTTTTACGATAACAACAAGAGAATCGTCCTATGCTCGCTTTCCTTGGCTTGGCCATGGTGGTCGTATTCACCTATCTCATCATGACAAAGCGTTTGTCGCCCATCGTCGCGCTCACCGTGGTTCCCATCGTCTTCGCGGTGATCGGCGGCTTTGGCGGCACCACCGGCAAGATGATGCTCGACGGCCTGAAAATGGTCGCCCCGTCTGCCGCGTTGCTGCTGTTTGCGATCCTGTTCTTCGGCCTGATGATCGACGCAGGCCTGTTCGACCCGCTGATCCGCAAAATCCTGAAGAGGGTCAATGGCGACCCGATGAAGATCGCCGTAGGCACGGCCCTGCTGTCGTTGCTGGTAGCGCTCGACGGCGACGGCACAACGACCTACATGATCACCTGCGCCGCAATGCTGCCGCTGTATAAACGCATCGGCATGAACCCGATGATCCTGGCGACCCTCTCCATGCTGTCGCTGAGCATCATGAGTGGCATGACGCCCTGGGGCGGCCCCGCGACACGGGCTATTGCCGCGCTGGGCCTGGATGCCGGCGAGTACTTCGTGCCGTTGCTGCCGACCATGATCGGCGGTGCCCTGTGGGTGATCTTCACGGCCTTCATACTGGGTCGCGCAGAGCGCAAGCGTATCGGCAACGTGCAACTGCAAAGCGGCGGCGGCGATTGCTACATCGATGCGATTCTCGAGGACACGCCCCACAAACGTCCGAAGCTGGCCTATGTCAATCTGGTGCTGGTGATCGCGGTGATGGTGGCACTGGTGATGGGGCTGATGCATTCCGCGATCCTGTTCCTGATCGGCTTCGTGCTCGCGCTGATGATCAACTACCCGCAATTGGACATTCAGAAAGAACGCATCCTGGCGCACTCGGGCAACGCCATGACCGTGGTGTTGCTGGTATTTGCCGCCGGGATCTTTGCCGGGATCTTTTCCGGTACAAAGATGGTGGATGCCCTGGCACAGACTCTTGTCGACTGGATCCCGCCATCCTGGGGCCACCTGTTTCCGTTGGTGGTTGCGATCACCAGCATGCCGCTGACCTTTGTACTGTCCAATGACGCCTACTATTTTGGCGTGGTGCCGATCCTGGCCAATGCCGCCGCCGCTTATGGCATCGACCCGGTCGAAATCGCCCGCGCCTCGATCCTGGGCCAGCCTGTTCACCTCATGAGTCCGCTGGTGGCCTCGACCCTGTTGCTGGTGGGCATGGTCGATCGCGATATCGGCGACTTCCAGAAGGCCACCGTCAAATGGGCCGTGCTGACTTCCCTGGTCGTTACCGCCCTGGCCTTGTTGACCGGGGCCATCAGCCTGTTCACCTGATCCACCCATAACCCCTGCTGCCTTCCAGCGCGCGTCACTCACGAGGCGCGTGCCGACCTGTACCCCAAATAACAACAACGAGTCATTTGCCATGAACCCTATGTATACCCGTCGAGCTTTGTTTTGCGCGTTAGGCCTGGTACCCGTCGCGGCGGCCAACGCCGAAGGTTTTATTGATGACAGCAAGCTCAAGCTGCAACTGCGCAATGTGTATTTCAACGAGAACTTTCGCGACGAGCACGGCTTGAGTGCGCGGGCCGCCAGAACGGCAAAAAGCGAACGCACCGAGTGGGCCCAGGGATTTCTGCTGGACTATCAGTCCGGATTTACTGCGGGCCCCCTCGGCTTCGGCGTGGACGCCCTGGGGCTCTATGGGGTAAAGCTCGATTCAGGGCGCGGGCGCAGTGGCACCGGGCTCATGCCGGTGCATGATGACGGGCGGGCGGCCGGCGAGTTTGCCAGCGCCGGCGCTACGGCAAAAGCCAGGTTCGCCAAAACCACTGTCAAGTACGGCACCTTGCTGCCCAAGACGCCGGTGTTGATTTACAACGATGCGCGCTTGTTGCCCCAGACCTACCAGGGCACCCAGGTCAGCAGCAGCGACATCGAGAACCTGACCGTGACCGGCGGGCATCTGGACCGTTTCAAACTGCGCGACTCCACCAACAGCGTGCCGATCGTGCCTGATGGCTACAGCGGGGAAAAATCCGGAGATTTCAACTACGCCGGGGCTGAGTACAAATGGGGCAAAAACCTGCGCTTGAGTTATTTCTACGGGGAACTCGAGCACTTCTACCGGCAAAACTTCGCCGGCATCCAGCACGACCTGCCGCTGGCCGGCGGCGTGCTGACCAGCGACCTGCGCTACTTCAACAGCGTTGATAGCGGCTCGGCCTACGCAGGCAAAATCGACAATGACATGTTCAGCGGCCAGTTGTCCTACGTGATCTCAGGCCATACCCTCGGTGGCGGCTACCAGGCCCTTCGCGGTGATGCCGGATTACCCTACATCAGCGGCGCGACCGTCTACTCGTTCAGTAATGCCGGCATCGGCAAATTCATTGAGGAGGACGAGAAGACCTGGATGCTCAACTATGGCTACAACTTCGCCGCCGTCGGCGTGCCCGGCCTGACCTTCTCAACGCGCTACCTGAGCGGCAATGACGGCAAGTCCACCACCGCAGTCAAGGAATGGGAGCGGGATACCGAGCTGGCTTACGTTGTGCAAGCCGGCACGTTCAAGGGCCTGGGCGTACGCATGCGCAACTATGTCTACCGCTCTGAGTTCTCCCGCGGCCGCGACAGTAATCGCCTCTACCTCACCTATGACATTGCCCTTTGGTAAGTCGACGATCGCGGCCCTTGCGGCCGCTTTCCTACAGATTCAGGTGAGGAACCCCACGCATGCTGTTTAAAAACAAAGTACTGATGCTGGTGCTGACTCCGGTGGTGCTGTTGTCCACGGTGCTGGCGCTGACAACGAGCACCACCTTGCTGTCGAGCGCCGAGCAGGAAGTCACGGCGACCCGGAAACGCCTGCTGGATGAAAGCCGGGAACGCTTGAAAGACTACGCCAACCTTGCCCGAACCTCGGTAGCGGAGCTGTATGCGCAGGCCGAGACGGGGGACACCGCAACGCGTGCGCTGGCGATCGCGCGACTGTCGAAAATGAAGTATGGGGACGACGGCTATTTTATCGGTTACGACAGTCAGGTCGTGCGCCTGTTTCGTGGTGACAGCAGTGAAGGCGTCGGCACCAACATGAGTGACCGCAAAGACAAGAACGGGATTTACCTGAATCGGGAAATGGTTGCCGCAGCGAAGAACGACAGCCACTTCGTCAACTATTCGGGGGCCCTGATCAATACGGATAAAGTCGCTCCCAAGCTGGCTTACAGCTTTTACCTGCCAGCTTGGGACATGGTCGTGGTCACCGCGATCAATCTCGACCGAATCGAAAGCCAGGTTGCCCAAGTACGAGGGGAAATCCATCAGCGTGTGCGCAGCCTGGTCTACGGGATAACCGTCATTGCCTTGATTGCGCTCGGGATCACCGGTGTGCTCGCAGTGTTAATGGTTAAAAGCAGCCTGCGTCCCCTCTCGCGGATTCGCGAGCACCTCGATGAGATCGCCGCGGGCGAAGGCGATCTGACACGGCGCTTACCCATCAGCCGCGACGAGTTCGGCCAGGTGGCCGTGTCGTTCAATGCCTTCGCCGATAAGATTCATGGGCTGGTCGGCCAGATCGTCGGCATTGCCAGAGAATTGAATACATCCGTGACCCAGGTGGCCGAACAGAGCAAATGCATCGATCAGGTCATGGAACAGCAACGCCAGGAAACCGATCAAGTCGCTGCAGCAATCAATCAGATGTCATCTGCGGCGCAAGAGGTCGCCAACAGTGCCCAGAGCGCTTCAGAGGCAGCGGGCGAAACCGATGTGCAGGCCCAGCACGCCAGGCAGGTCGTCAATGAAAGCATCACCCGGTTGGGAAGCCTGACCGAGGACCTGTCCGCGGGAGGCGCCTCGCTGAAAAGCCTGCAAGGCGATGTAGCAGGCATTGTCACGGTGCTGGATGTAATCCGCTCGATCGCCGAGCAAACCAACCTTCTCGCACTCAACGCCGCGATCGAAGCCGCCCGGGCCGGGGATGCAGGTCGCGGATTTGCCGTGGTTGCCGACGAAGTACGCGCGCTGGCAAGCCGGACGCAACTCAGCACCCAGGAAATTCAAGCGATGATCGAGCGCCTTGACCAGGCCACCACCAAGGTCGTCACTGCAATGAGTCACTCCGGCGCAGCAGGTCATGGCGCCAGCCTGCACGCGGGACAAGCCGGGCAGTCGCTGGGCAAGGCGGTCGAGTTGATCGTTACCATCAACACCATGAACGCGCACATCGCCAGCGCCGCGCAAGAGCAGACGTCGGTTGCCGAAGCCATCAATCGCAGCGTCCACCAGATAGCCCGCGCGATTGAAAACGTCGCAGACCAGACCCAAAGCGGCGTACACACGGTCGATGAGCTGTACGCCATCGGTCATCGCCTGGAAGGCCTGTTGAGGCAATTCAAGATTTAACCACTGTGTTTTCTGTGCGCCGGGCGTTGAGGCACTAACTGCGGCGCTCAAAGCGCGGAATCGGCAACCCCAGGCTTTCGCGCAAGGTCGTCCCTTCATACGCTTTGCGATAGACGCCACGCGCCTGCAATAACGGTATGACGTCTTGGGTAAAACGCTTGAATTGCTCGGGGTGCCCGATGTAGATGTTGAAGCCATCCACGGCGCGGGCCTCGAACCAGTCGGCCATTTTCTGCGCGACCGTGTCAGCTGTGCCGACGAATGCGCCGGGACGCAGTTGTCGACCAAACTCTACGGCCTGGCGCAGCGTGAAACCTTTCTCGCGCGCCTGATCGGCAATCCGTTTGGCCGCAGTAAAAAAGCTGCTGCGCGCAGACTCGAGGCTTGCCTGGGGAAACGGCGCATCGAGGTCGTACTGGCTGAAATCATGCCAGCCAAAGTTACGTCCAAATTCCTTCAGTGCGAGTTCAAAGCTGTGGTCGACCTGATGGTAGTGCTGCTCGATTTCACGGGCGTGCTCATCCGTGTCGCCGACGTAAATTTCAGCGCCAGGCATGACCAGTATCTGCTCCGGGTCGCGCCCCCTTTGTGCTGCCCTGCCCTTTATATCGCGGTAGAAAGCCTGGCCCTGCTCGATACTGGCGGCATGGGTAAAGATCACATCGGCGGTGGCGGCACCCAGCTCGCGCCCCTGCGGCGAATCACCGGCCTGGAATATCACCGGCTGGCCTTGGGGTGAGCGTTGGATGTTCAGCGGGCCGACCACCGAAAAGTGCTCGCCCTGGTGATTCAGGCGATGCAGTTTGCTCGGGTCGAGAAACTGCCCGGTCGCCCGGTCGCGCACGAAGGCATCTTCCTCGTAGGAGTTCCACAAGCCCTGCACAACCTGGACGTGTTCAGCCGCTCGGCCGTAGCGCGTGTCGTAATCGTAGTGTTCGTCCCGGCTGTAGTTGCCTGCCGTGCCGGCATCGCCGCTGGTCACCACGTTCCATCCCGCACGACCTTTGCTGATCAGGTCCAGTGAAGCCAGGCGCCGCGCAACGTTGTAGGGCGAGTTGTAAGAGGTGGTCAGCGTACCGACCAAGCCTATATGGCGTGTGCTCACAGCCAGTGCCGAGAGCAGCGTCAGCGGTTCCAGCCGATTCAGATAATGGGAGGGCGACCCCGGTGTGATGAACTGGCTGTCGACGATAAACATCAAGTCGAACAACGCCGCCTCGGCCTGACGCGCAATATCGATGTACCAATCGACGTTGACGCTGGCGTCGGCCGGTAATTGAGGATCGAGCCACAGGTTATGGCGACCCGGCCCGCCACTGCCCATCGTCAAGGCACCCAGTTTGAGCTGTCTGTTGGTCATGTCCAGAGTATTCCTTGACGCCTCACGGCTGGTTATCAGCGACGGCTGGCTGCAAGGACGCCGCGAATGACTGATCGAACAGATTGGCTGCCGGGTACGGTTTGACCAGCCCTTGGCCGGCAAAAAAGTCCACGGTTTTTTGCGCCTCTGCTGGCGACTGGGCAGTCACCGGCTCGACGGTGGTGCGCGCGCGGGCAAACCAGGCGCGCGCTATACCGGCGTCCGCACGCGTACGCCTGGCCCACGCATCGGCATAGGCGTCGGTGTTGGCCGGGGTTTGGCGAGCCCAGTCACGCGCCTTTTTCAGGCGCAGGAGAAAATCGCTGATCTGCACACGCTTGGCTTCGACGGCACGGGCGTTGGCTGCAATGAAGCTCTGGGCCGGAATCAATCCGTCAGCCGTCGCGAGCACCCGCGCACCTTGGCGTTCCTGCTGCGTAACGTAAGGTTCCCAGGTGGCGATAACGTCCACCGAACCGCCTTCCAACGCATGGGAGGCGTCCAGCGCGCTGAGGTAGCGCAACTCCAGTGAGTCTCGTGGCACGCCGGCTTTATCCAGCGCAGTCAACAGCAGTTGCTGGCTCCAGGAGCCTTTCCAGATGGCCGCACGTTTGCCCGCGAGATCCGCAAGGCTCCTGATCGGCGAATCCTTTTTCACCAGAATGGCCACGCCGTCGAGATTTTGCCGACTGACCGCAATCACTTTGATGGGCGCGCCTAATGCGCCCAGGAACAGCACGGGCGCATCACCCAGCAAGCCAATGTCCAGGCTGCCGACGTTGAGTGCTTCGGCAACCGGCGACCCGGCAGTGAACTGCTTCCATTCAAGGGTATAGGGTAGGTTTTCAAGCACCCCCGCCGCTTCCATCGCGGCCTGGGCGTTGTAGCTTTGGTCGCCCACCACCAGCGTTTGCGCATTCGCGGTCAGGCACAGCAATACGGCCGCCAACCCGGCCGCCAGTCTCGTCAGGTAACGCACGTTCGTCTCCAGATGCCTTGTCAGGCCGTTCAAGTCGATCCGCGCGTACGGTCTCGATAGTGTTCACAGGAATAATCTGCCCACACCATAAGGACCGGATCGGCCGCTGTAAACTTCTTATAATGCATAACGTAATTCTATAATAATGCGAAATAAGCATTTTAAGGCCAGCATGCACCATCTGTTTCCAGCATACCCCATGCTCAAACGTCATAATCCCCGACCCGCCTGCATGGTAATCTCGCGCGACCACGAATAGACATAGATCGTCACGTGACGATGACCAGAGCCAGGAAAGAACATGCCCAAAAAATCTCATTCGACGCTGCGCCGCAACTTCCGCGAATTGCTGGCCAAGCCGAGCTGCGTTGAAACCGCTTCCGTATTCGACCCCATGTCCGCCCGTATCGCGGCAGACCTGGGGTTTGAGGTGGGTATCCTGGGAGGGTCAGTCGCGTCGTTGCAGGTATTGGCGGCGCCCGATTTTGCCTTGATCACGCTGAGTGAGTTCGTCGAGCAGGCCACCCGTATCGGCCGCGTCGCCCAGTTGCCTTTTATTGCCGATGCCGACCACGGTTACGGCAATGCACTCAACGTGATGCGCACCGTCGAAGAGCTTGAGCGCGCCGGCGTCGCGGCATTGACGATTGAAGACACGCTGCTGCCTGCACAATTCGGGCGTAAATCCACCGACCTGATTTCCATCCAGGAAGGCATCGGCAAGGTCCGCGCCGCCCTGGAAGCCCGTGTCGATCCTGAACTGTCGATCATCGCCCGGACCAACGCCGGCGTGTTGTCCACCGAAGCGGTGATCGAGCGCACCCGGGCTTATCAGAAAGCCGGTGCCGACGGCATCTGCATGGTGGGTGTCAGCGACTTCGAGCACCTGGAGAAGATCGCGGAAAACCTCACCGTCCCGCTGATGCTGGTGACCTACGGCAATCCCAAGCTCAACGACGCCCAGCGTTTGGCGGATTTGGGCGTGCGCGTGGTGGTTGCCGGCCATGGCGCGTACTTTGCGGCGATCAAGGCTACTTACGACAGCCTCCGTGCCCAGCGCCAGCTGACCCACAGCACCTCGAACCTCAGTGCGACGGAACTGACCCATACCTACACGCTGCCTGAAAGTTACGTGGCGTGGGCCAAGGAGTTCATGGACGTGGAAGAGTAATAACTGCGTGGAGTAAGGGGCCAATTACTCCAGCGCCCTCGCCCTTGTTAGTTCAACTTAAAAACTCCCCATGGAAAAAAATCCGCCGTAGCAACTACGGCGGCAACCAAAGGGTATTGTCGAAGCAGAGCGGCTAAGACAGTCCCCACGCTACACCTCCCGCCGATTAAAAATAGTGAAGTTTAATTAATCGAGTTTCATCCCCGGCACACCTGCAGGCCGCGCAAAATCTGCCTGGAGTCAGCTTCGGCAAACCCGTCGAAGACAATAAGAAACCGTAACGCCTCACTTTAAAATTCTGCCCATACAAGCGTGTACGCCTGCCAGACAGTGCGGCGTTTCTGTGCGCGTTCATTATTCCGGGGAAGTTAATAACATGATTAAACAGTGGAGCCTGTTGGCGCTGGCGGTGTGCGCCAGTATCAGCCCCGTGGCGTTTGCCGAGTCCGTCACGGACCAGGCCGATGCCAAGGGTTTTATCGACGGCAGCAGCGTCACCGGCTTGTTGCGCAACTATTACTTCGACCGCGACCGTGCGAGCGGCAAGGCCGACAACCGCGACTGGGCCCAGGGCGCCATGCTCAACTACGCCTCGGGCTTCACCCAGGGCACCCTCGGCTTTGGCGTGGATGCCTACGCCTACGGCGCGCTGAAACTCGACGCTACCCACGCGGACGCCGGCACCGGCGACCTGCCGACCGATCGGCACGGCGATCCCGAGAATGCCTACGGTTCCGTCGGTGCTGCGGTGAAACTCAAAATTTCCAAGACCCAGTTGAAGTTCGGTGACATGCAGCCCACCGCGCCGGTCTTCGCCACCGGCGGCACCCGCCTGCTGCCGCAGACCGCCACCGGCTTTGATCTCACCAGCAGCGAAATCAGCGGACTGGACCTGGAAGCCGGGCACTTCACCAGCACCAACAGCGGCATGACCAGCAACCATGACCACGATATTTACGCCACCTACGCCAACGTGGCGGCCAACAGCGCGAGCTTTGTCGGCGGCAAATACACCTTCACCCCGTCACTGAGCGCGACACTGTATGCCGGCGAACTGGAAGACATCTGGCGCCAGTACTACACCAACCTCAACTACGTCATCGCCCTTCCCCATGACCAATCCCTGGCCCTGGACGGCAACCTGTACCGCACCCTCGACACCGGCGCCGCCAAGGCCGGCGCGATCAACAACACCACCTACTCGGTGGCGGCGGCCTATTCGTTCCTGCAGGCGCACACGCTGACGCTGTCGTTCCAGAAGGTGCACGGCGACACGCCCTTTGACTACATCGGCACCGGTAACAACGGCGCGGGTGAAGGTGGCGATTCGGTGTTCCTGGCCAACTCGGTGCAGTGGGGCGACTTCAACGGGCCGGGCGAGCAGTCGTGGGGGATTCGTTATGACTTGAACATGGCCAGTTATGGCGTGCCGGGGTTGAGTTTCATGAGCCGTTATATCAACGGTTCGGACATCAACGGCACCCACACCCCGGTCAACAGCGCCTATGCCGGCGATTACGGTGCCGACGGCGCCCATCACGAGACGGACGTGGAGGCCAAATACGTGATCCAGAGTGGCCCGGCGAAAAACCTGTCGTTGCGCGTGCGTGATGCCATCGTGACGTCCAACGCCGACCAGCGCGATGGCGACTTGAATGAGCTACGGGTGATCGTCGACTACCCGTTCACCTTGCTGTAAAGGGAGCCTTGTCAGGAGAGGGAATGGCTCCCTCTCCACGCCTAAGACGCGATCAGCCTACCCAGCCGACGGCAGTTTTCGGAATCACTTCCGACTCATCCAGTTTCGACGCAAACATACTCACAGCCTGCACCGCATCACTGGTGCTGGTGCGAATCTGCAAAATCACCGAACCCGCCTGGTCCGCCAGGTTCACACCGCGTTGCGCGCCCTCTTGGGTGGAGCTCATGCTGGCCACCGCGTCGCGGGTTTCCGACAGGATCATGCCAATCATCTCGGCGATTTCCGCGGTAGAGCGGCTGGTACGCCCCGCCAACTGCCTGACCTCATCGGCCACCACGGCAAAACCACGCCCTTGGTCGCCCGCACGGGCAGCCTCGATGGCCGCGTTGAGGGCCAACAGGTTGGTTTGGTCGGCGATGCCTCGAATGGTATTGACGATGGCGGTAATTTGCTCGGAGCGCTCGCCCAATTGCCCGACCAGACGCGCCGATGCGCCGATGTTCTCGGCGATCCGGCGCATCTCTGTCGCCGTATCCTGGATCACCTGGGTACCGTGCTCGGCAAACCGCTCGGTCTCGGAGGAAATATGGTAGGCCCGGGAGGCGCCGCGTGAGTCTTCCTCGAACTTTTCCACGCGTTCAGTGATGTCACTGGCAAACTTGACGATCTTGATCAGCGTGCCGTCGCCGTCGTAGACCGGGTTGTAACTGGCCTCCAGCCACGCGACACGGCCATGCTTGCCGAGACGTTTGAATTGCCCGGTGAAAAATTCACCGTTGTTCAAGCGTCGCCAGAAGTCGGTGTACTCGCTGCTGTTGATCAGGCTGGGTTCGCAAAACAGGCGGTGGTGCTTGCCTTTGATTTCGGCCAGCGTATAGCCCATGACGTGCAGAAAGTTCTCGTTGGCGTCCAGCACCTGACCGTTCAAGTCGAACTCGATCACTGCCATGGCCCGATCCACTGCGGCCAGTTTGCTGCGGGTCGCCGCCTCCTGTTCGACTTTGGCGGTGACATCCAGGGCGTACTTGACCACTTTCAGCACTTGGCCACGCTCATCCAGCACCGGGTTGTAGCTGGCTTCCAACCAGACCGTCTTGCCGTGGGCATCCACGCGCTTGAAGGTGCCCGACACGAACTTACCGGCCTTGAGTTCCCCCCAGAACTGGCTGTAGGCCGGGCTGTTGGTCAGCGCCGGCAAGCAAAAGTCCCGGTGGGATTTGCTCGCCAACTGGTCGCGGCTGTAGCCCAGGGTTTTCAGGAAATTATCATTGGCACGCAGGACCTTGCCGTTGAGGTCGAATTCGACTACCGCCATGGAGCGTTCCAGGGCGCTGATCAGTCCTTTGTACTCGGTGACTTCGGCCGTCCTGGCCGCCAGTTCGGTTTTGAGTGTTGTATTGAACATGACGAGCCCTCAGCCGTGCGGAAAAACCTGTGTCTTGATTCGCTATCGGCTGGGAAATACGCGACTTTAAGGGGCGCAGCAGGATTATTTTCTGGCGTCAAATTATTGCTTGAGCCCGCAGGATTCAAGGCTTTGCGGCAAGCGAAGCCAAGCGCTCCCGCATACCGGTACTGGCCGCCGGGCCGGCCTGCAACACACAGTCCTCCAACGGCACGATGTGTCCCTCTGCACTCGCCAACATCGGCTGCACCGGCCGCCCCGTGTCCCGCTCGACCAACTCGACACTGGTGCCTTCTTCGGCGTAATGCCGGTTGCCCCACGCCACCAGCGACATCAGCACCATGCGGAAATCCTCGCCCTTGGCGGTCGGCACATATTCATAGCGCGGCGGCCGCTCACTGTAGGCCCTGCGCTCCAGCATCCCCGCCTCCACCAACGCTGTCAGGCGGCGCGTGAGCATGTTTGGCGCAATGCCCAGGCTGCGCGAAAACTCATCGAAGCGGCGCAACCCCTGCAACGCGTCGCGCATGATCAGGATGCTCCACCACTCCCCTACCCGTTCGAGGCTGCGGGCGATGGGGCATTCGTCGCGGGTCAGGGACTTGCGTTGCATAAAGGTTCCTAGGGGCCGGTGCAAAGTTGTGTGACGCCATGTTACTTTCATCATGATAGTGACGTCCATAGAGTCTGAACCCTCAATGCAACCGGAGTCGATTGATCATGAGTAAACGTATCGTTGTGACAGGCATGGGTGCGCTGACACCGTTGGGCGCTGACGTGGAGTCAACCTGGAAACGCCTGTTGAACGGGCAGTCGGGCATTCGTCGCCTGCCTGAAGAACTGATCGGCGACCTGGCTATCAGCATCGGCGGCCAAGTGCAGAGCGTGCTGCAGGACCCTGAAGCCGGGTTCGATCCTGATCGCCTGCTGGCCGCAAAAGAGCAGCGCAAGATGGACCGTTTTATCCTGTTCGCCCTGGCGGCGGCCGACGAAGCCCTGAAGCAGGCCGGCTGGGCCCCGAACACCGTGCAGCAGCAGGAACGCACCGCCACCATCATCGCCTCGGGCGTCGGCGGTTTTCCGGCCATCGCCGAGGCGGTACGTACCACCGACAGCAAGGGGCCGCGACGCTTGTCGCCGTTCACCATTCCATCGTTCCTGAGCAACATGGCCGCCGGGCATGTGTCGATCAACTATGGCTTGAAAGGCCCGCTGGGAGCGCCGGTCACGGCCTGTGCGGCGGGGGTGCAGGCGATTGGCGACGCTGCGCGGATGATCCGTGCCGGTGAAGTGGACGTGGCGGTGTGCGGTGGCGCCGAAGCGGCGATCCACCGCGTCAGCCTGGGCGGCTTTGCGGCGGCGCGGGCGTTGTCCAGCGACTTCAACGACGCCCCCGAGCGCGCCTCGCGCCCGTTCGATCAGGCGCGTGACGGCTTTGTCATGGGCGAAGGCGCCGGCATCCTGGTCATCGAGGAACTGCAACACGCCCTTGCACGCGGTGCCCAGCCGATTGCCGAGCTGGTGGGCTATGGCACCAGTGCCGATGCCTACCACATGACCGCCGGCCCGGAAGACGGCGACGGTGCGCGCCGGGCGATGACGCAGGCGTTGCGTCAGGCGGGGATCGAGGCGTCCGCGGTGCAGTACCTGAATGCCCACGCCACCTCGACGCCGGTGGGCGACAAAGGCGAATTGGCAGCCATCAGGACCGTATTCGGTGTGGGTGGCCACCTGGCGATCAGCTCGACCAAGTCCGCCACCGGCCATTTGCTGGGCGCCGCGGGCGGCATTGAGGCGATCTTCACCGTACTTGCCCTGCGCGATCAGGTCGCACCGGTGACCCTCAACCTGGAACACCCGGATGACCTGGCCGAGGGGCTGGACATGGTACGCGGTGACGCGCGGCCGATGGCGATTGAATACGCGCTGTCCAACGGCTTCGGGTTTGGTGGCGTGAATGCCAGCGTGTTGTTCCGCCGCTGGGTATAAGCCAGCGGTTTGCCCCTGGGATTGTTTTCGGGGACCATGGCGCCTTTCCGTTACTGCCAACCAGAGGCGCCCATGGCCAACCACGACCTGTCCTACACCCCCGATCCGGATGCCGACTCGATTTCTTCCGACGTTGTCGGTTTCAACGGCATCCTGGTCTCCACCCAGATCCCGACCCGCGCCGACGGCAGCCTGGAACTGGGCGATATCACCCTGCAAAGCGAATGCACCCTGCAAGCGCTGAAAGTGGCCCTGGAAAAGGCCGGCAGCTCCATGGACCGGGTCATGCACCTGACCATTTATCTGACCGATATGGCCGACCGCGCCGCCTTCAATGAGGTCTACAAACGCTTTTTTGCCAAGCCATGGCCCGTGCGCGCGGCGGTTGGCGTGGCTGCACTCGCCGTAGACGGCATGCGCGTGGAAGTCACCGCGATGGCCGCTCAAGCCTGAAGTAATGCCGGTCAGGCATTTCACAGCTACAATGCGCGCCTCAACCGTGACAAGCCTGACTAAAAAAACTATGTCCTTGCCCAAGCATCACCTGGAATTGCTCAGCCCTGCCCGCGATGTCGCCATCGCGCGCGAGGCCATCCTGCATGGCGCCGACGCCATCTACATTGGCGGCCCGAGCTTCGGCGCGCGCCATAACGCGTGCAACGAGGTGAGCGATATCGCCCAACTGGTGGAATTCGCCCGTCGTTACCACGCCCGCGTGTTCACGACTATCAACACCATCCTGCATGACAACGAACTCGAAGCCGCGCGCAAGCTGATCCATCAGCTCTACGACGCCGGTGTCGACGCGCTGATCGTGCAGGACCTGGGCGTGATGGAGCTGGATATCCCGCCCATCGAGCTGCACGCCAGTACCCAGACCGACATCCGCACCCTGGGCCGCGCCAAGTTCCTCGACCAGGCCGGGTTCTCGCAGTTGGTGTTGGCCCGCGAGCTGAACCTGCAGGAAATCCGCGCCATCGCCGACGAGACCGATGCCGCCATCGAGTTCTTTATCCACGGCGCCCTGTGCGTGGCGTTCTCCGGGCAGTGCAATATCTCCCACGCGCAAAATGGCCGCAGCGCCAACCGTGGCGACTGCTCCCAGGCGTGCCGCCTGCCGTATACCTTGAAAGACGACCAGGGCCGCGTCGTGGCCTTTGAAAAGCACCTGCTGTCGATGAAAGACAACAACCAGAGCGCCAACCTGCGTGCGCTGGTGGAAGCCGGCGTGCGTTCGTTCAAGATCGAAGGCCGCTACAAGGACATGGGCTATGTGAAGAACATCACCGCCTATTACCGCCAGCGCCTCGACGAAATCCTCGAAGACCGTCCGGACCTGGCCCGCGCGTCCAGCGGCCGTACCGCGCATTTCTTCCTGCCCGACCCGGAAAAAACCTTCCACCGTGGCAGCACCGACTACTTTGTCAGCGATCGCAAGATCGACATCGGCGCCTTCGACACCCCGACCTTCACCGGTTTGCCGGTGGGCGTGGTGGAAAAAGCCGGCAAGCGTGACCTGCAAGTGATTACCCATGAGCCGCTGTCCAACGGCGACGGCCTCAATGTGCTGGTCAAGCGCGAAGTGGTGGGTTTCCGCGCCAACATCGCCGAGCCCAAGGGCGAGTTCGAGGAGGACGGCGAGAAGCGTTACCGCTACCGCGTCGAGCCGAATGAAATGCCGGCCGGCCTGCATCAGTTGCGCCCGAACCACCCGCTGAACCGCAACCTCGACCACAACTGGCAGCAGGCGTTGCTCAAGACTTCGGCCGAACGCCGTATCGGCCTGTCATGGGTCGCGCGTTTGCGTGAAGAGCAGTTGGACGTCACCGCGACCAGCGAAGAAGGCATCTGCGCCAGCGTCACCCTGCCCGGCCCGTTCGGCGTGGCCAACAAGCCGGAACAGGCGCTGGACACCCTGCGCGACCTGCTTGGCCAACTCGGTACCACCGAGTATCACGCCACCCGTATCGAACTGGATGCACCGCAGGCGTTCTTCATTCCCAACTCGCAGCTCAAGGCATTGCGCCGCGAAGTGATCGAAGCGTTGACCGCCGCCCGTGTTGCCGCACACCCCCGTGGCGGGCGCAAGGCCGAGACCACGCCGCCGCCGGTGTACCCGGAAGCGCACCTGTCGTTCCTGGCCAATGTCTACAACCAGAAAGCCCGCGACTTCTACCACCGTCACGGGGTGAAGCTGATCGACGCAGCCTTTGAAGCCCATGAAGAGAAAGGCGAAGTGCCGGTGATGATCACCAAGCACTGCCTGCGTTTCTCCTTCAACCTGTGCCCTAAACAAGCCAAGGGTGTGACAGGGGTGAAGACCAAGGTCGCGCCGATGCAGTTGATTCACGGCGATGAAGTGCTGACGTTGAAGTTCGACTGCAAACCCTGCGAAATGCACGTGGTGGGCAAGATCAAGGGGCATATCCTTGGGTTGCCACAGCCGGGCAGTGTGGTGGAGCATTTCAACCCGGAAAATATCATCTTTCAGGGCACGCACTGACCCTGTGGGAGCGGGGCCACCACCAGCCCCGCTGCAACCCCGCCGCCGCCAGCAGGATCGCCGCCACACCCAGCCATTGCAGCCAACCCAGGCGATGCCCGAAGGCAATCCAATCGACGAAGATCGCCGCAATCGGGTAGATAAACGACAGTGCACCGGTGATGGCGGTGGGCAGTTTCTGGATCGCGCCATACAGCAACACGTACATCAAGCCGGTGTGCACCACGCCGAGCGTGACCAATGCCGCCCAGGCGTTGGTGGTGGCAGGCAAGCTGTTCCAAGGCACCAAGGGCGCCAGTAACACTGCGCCGGTGGTCACCTGGATCAACGCCATCAAATGCGGTGGTACGTCCTTCAAACGCTTGATGATCAGTGCGGCAATCGCGTACAGCAATGCCGCGCCCAGTGCCAGGGCAATGCCTGCAAGGTAATCGTCGCCGGTTGGCTGATCGCCATGGGCCGTGACAATCGCCAGCATTCCCAGGAACGCCAGGCTCAGCCACGCCAGTTTCTGCACGGTGATCTTTTCCCCGAGGAACAGCGCCGCCAGCATCACCAACATGAACGGCTGCACGTTGTACACCGCCGTACTGATGGCGATCGAGGCGCGGGAATAGGATTCGAACAGCAGCAACCAGTTGCCGACAATCGCCACCCCACTGAGCATCGCCAGGCCGAACGTGGCCCAACTGAGCAGGTCCAGGCGCAGGTAGCCGAGCAGCGCGCACACCAGCAACAGGGTCAGGCCGCCGATCACGCAGCGCCAGAACACCACTTCGAGCACCGACACGCCGGACACCAGCACAAACCAGCCGATGGTGCCCGAGATCAGCATGGCGGCGATCATTTCCCACGAACCGCGACGGATGGATGAATCCATGATTGATGCTCCTCAAGTGAGGCTCAATTATGGCAATCTGCTTGTGCGCGGCTCCAGTGACTAAAAAAGGCAAAATCCCGCAATCACCTTTTCTTATTAGGCGAACACCATGATTGACACGATCGACCAGCAACTGATCGCCGCTTTGATGGATGACTCGCGGTTATCCCTCAAGGCCCTGGCGGGCATCACCGGGCTGTCCTCGCCCAGTGTGGGCGAACGCCTGCGCCGCCTGGAAGAACGCGGCGTGCTGACCCACTACACCGTCGACGTCGACCCCAGGCACTTCGGCTACCTGCTGCAAGCCATCGTGCGCATCCGCCCCCTGCCCGGCAAATTGCAGGAGGTGGAGCGCCAGATCCAGGCGATCCCGGAGTTCACCGAATGCGACAAGGTCACCGGCGAAGACTGCTTTATCGCACGCCTGCACGTGCGCACCATGGACCATCTCGACAGCCTGCTGGATCGGATCAATGCCTATGCCGAAACCAACACCGCCATCGTCAAGAAAACCCCGGTGAAGCGACGTTTGCCGCCGCTGACCAACGACTGAACCGTAACACACCGATTCCTGTGGAGAGTGGGCCTGATGTGGCGAGCAGGCTTCCTGTGGCAGGCGGGCTTGTTGTGGTGAGGTGGCAAGCAGGCTTGTTGTGGTGAGGTGGCTTGTTGTGGTGAGCGGGCTTGCCCCGCGCTGGGGCGCGAAGCGGCCCCTAAACCTGACTACTCACTATGCCTGGATAAACGCGGTGCCTTTATTGGGGCTGCTTCGCAGCCCCGCGCGGGGCAAGCCCGCTCACCACAACAAGCTCACTCACCACAGCAAGCCCGTTCCCCACACAACAGGCCCGCTCACCATAACGGGCCCGCTCGCCACAGGAGCCTAGTCGTGAAGGGCCTTGGCGGCGGGCAGCAAACTTTGAAACTTGCGATAACGCGCCGCCAACACCGGCTGCTGCGTCAGGTCAGGTGTGTACCGGGCTTTAACCGGCATCCCCGCCGCGAGCAGCTCCGCCCCCTGCCCCATCGCCACAAACCCGAGCTTTGCCGCGCCAATACACGCGCTCAATTCACTGCCCTGCAAGGTGAAGATTTCCCGCTGCAGGATATTCGCCAGCAGCTGCGCCCAGTACTCACTGCGCGCACCGCCACCCACCAGGGCGCAGGCTCCCACGTCGGCGCCGGTCGATTGCACCGCGCGCAACGCATCGAGCAAACCGAAACCCACCCCTTCCATCACCGCGTAACCGAGCATCGCCGGTGTGCAGTCGTGGCCCAGGTTCATGAAGCCGCCGCGCAGCAAAGGATCGTTGTGGGGTGTGCGTTCGCCGGCCAGGTACGGCAGGAACAACGGCGTCTCCAAAGGCACGTGCTGCTCAATCGGCAATTGTGCCTGCACCTGCTCCAGCAACGTTTGCTCATCGGCCATACCCGTCAGCCGTGTGACCCAGCGCAGGCAACTGGCGCCGGCGAGCATGGCGCCCATGGTGTACCAGCGGTTGGGCAGCGCGTGGCAGAAGCTGTGCACTGCACTGGCCGGGTTGCCTGCAGCGTGATCGGTGATCGCAACAATGGCCGCGCTGGTGCCAAGGGTAATAAAGCCATCACCGGCGTTGACCGCGCCGATGCCGACCGCCGCCACAGGGTTGTCACCGCCACCGCCGGCAATCACCACCTCTGCTGACAGGCCCAGTCCCGTGGCCGTCAACAAAGCGCTCGCCGCACCACCCTCCACCAGCCTGGGCAATTGCCCGGGCGTAAGGCCTGTAGCGCGAACCATCGGGGTAAACCATGCCCGCCGCGCCACATCCAGCCACAACGTACCCGCCGCGTCGGACATCTCGCTGATGCGCTCGCCACTCAAACGCAAGCGCAGGTAATCCTTCGGCGACAGCACGCAATCAATCGCCTGGAACACCTCGGGCTCATGCCGTTGCAGCCACAGCAGTTTCGGCGCGGTCAGCCCGGCCATCGGCAGGCTGCCGGTGACGTCGGCGAAGCCGGGCCCCAGCTGTTCGGCTTCGGCCATTGCACGGGAGTCGTCCCACAGGATCGCCGGGTACAATACGCGGTTGTCCGCCCCCAGCAACACCGCGCCGTGCATCTGCCCCGACAGGCCGATACAGGCCACGCGGGTAAACGCCTCGTGTCCGCGCAGTTGCGCCAACGCCTGCAAGCAGGCTTGCCACCAGTCTTCCGGCGCCTGTTCAGACCAGCCGCTGTGCCGGCGCGACACGCTCAAGCGCACGCCGGCATGGGCCAGCACCGCGCCCGTGGCGTCCATGAGGATGGCTTTGAGTTCCGACGTGCCCAGGTCAATGCCCAGGGAAACAGGACTGTTCATGCGTGTGTTATTCCCATCAATGACAGCCACAGGAGTTACGTAACTGCAGGGTCGGTGCCAGGCGCACGCTCTGGGGCGCTGCGTCAGGCGACGCCATGCGTTGCAGCAACAGGTCGACCGCGCGGGCGCCAAGGGCCTTGACCGGCTGTGCGATCAGGCTCAAGCGCGGCACGAAAAAATCCGCCCAGTCAAAATCATCAAACCCCACCAGGGCCATTTGTCTCGGCACTTCAAGCTGCGCGTCACGCAAGGCGTGCATCGCGCCGAGGGTCATCAGGTTATTGCCGGCCATGATCGCCGTGGGTGGCGAAGCCAGGCCCAGCAACTGCGCCGTGGCCTGGCGCGCCGGTTCGGTGTTGGAGCCACCGTTGACCAGCAACTGCGGATCGAAGGCCAGCCCCGCCGCGTGCAACGCCGCGCAGTAACCCGCCACCCGCTCATCTGTGGTGCTGAACCCCGTGCGCCCGGCGATAAAACCGATGCGGCGGTGCCCGTGCCCGATCAGGTGCTCAATCAGGGCCTGGGTGGCCTGGGCATTCTCCACCCCGACCTGGTCAAACTGCTCGCTCATCATGCGGTCCACCAACACCGCCGGAATCTCGTTGGCGCGCATGTACTCCAGGGCCATCGAACCGTTCGAAGGCGCCAGCACAATACCGTCGACCCGCCGGTGATGCAGCGCCGTGACGACCCGCAGCTCCTGCTCCGGGTCGTCGTGGGTGTCGACAAACAGCATCATGTAGCCGTGCTTGGCGCACTCGGTTTCAATCGCGTGCACCGTCTCGCTGAAGTAATGGTTGGACAGCGCCGAAATCGCTACGCCAATCGTGTTGGTACTCGACCGCGCCAGCGAGCGTGCCAGGGTGTTGGGGATATACCCCAGCGCCTGGATCGCCCGCTGCACCGCCAGCACCGTGGCCGGGCTGACCTTGCGGGTGCCGTTCAACACGTGTGACACGGTCGACGTCGACACCCCCGCCCTGCTTGCCACGTCATCCATGGTCACCACGACGCTGTTCCTCTCAGGCTATCAGTGTTTACTCGACCAGCCGCTGTACGTACCGACGTTGTCGCGGGTGATCAGTTTTGGCGTGAGCAGGGTCACCGCTTCGGCCGGGGCTTTGTCATTGAGCAGGTCATTGCCGACATTCACCGCCGTCTGCGCCATGGCCCATGGGTCCTGGCTGGCAGATGCCTGGATCTGGGTGTCGGTCTTCAGCGCGTTCTCGATATCCGGCGCGCCGTCCACCGAGGTGATGATGATGCCGCTGCGTTTGAGCTGCTTGGCCGCCAGGTCGCTGCCGATGGCTTGCGGGTCGTTGATCGCAAACAGGCCGT
Organism: Pseudomonas sp. Yb2C2; assembly: GCF_052112325.1. NCBI lineage: Bacteria > Pseudomonadati > Pseudomonadota > Gammaproteobacteria > Pseudomonadales > Pseudomonadaceae > Pseudomonas > Pseudomonas sp. Yb2C2. Next base: position 100,447 of record NZ_JAVAJK010000021.1, read on the forward strand.
CGATTTTCGGGAAGCGCGTGAGGTAGCCTTGCATCACGTTCAGGCCGCCTTCGCGGGAGCCTTTACCGTCCTGGTCGTCGGACAGCACCTTGATGTCCGGCGCGCCGGCCAATGCGGCTTTACAGCCTTTGACGCGGTCGGTCACGGCGGTGACTTGCGGGCCGTTCTGGATAATCACGTTGCCCTTGCCGGCAAGCTTGTCCACCAGGTATTGGCAGGCCAGCTTGCCGGCTTCGACGTTGTCGGTCTGCACGGTGGCATTCACGCCCTTGGCGTCCACATCCACCGCCACCACGACGATGCCGGCATCCCGGGCTTTCTTGATCGCCGAGGCCATGGCCGAAGGGTCGACGGCGTTGATCAGAATCAGGTCGACCTTGGACGAAATAAAGTTATCGATCTGCGAGAACTGCTTGCTCAGGTCGTAGTCGGCGGACACCGAGGTGACCTTGACGTTGGGGTTCAGCTCCTTGGCCCGGGCCGTGGCGCCATCGGCCAGGGTCACGAAATACGGGTTGCCGAGCGAGCCCATGCTGATGCCCAGGGCCTTGAGTTCGCGGGCCTCTGCGGCTTGGGACATCAGGGCAGCCAAGGCAATGACGGGAAAGATGCGTTTAAGGTTCATGCGGGTCTCTCTTGTGATTGTTGTATGAGTGAAATCAGGTCCGTGCACCGGACTGGCGGTAGCGATCCAGCGCGACCGCGCCGATGATCACAATGCCCTTGATGATGTATTGCCAGATGTCCGACACCCCCAGCAGCACCAGGCCGTTGGTGAGCACCGCGATAATCAGCGCGCCGATCAGCGTGCCGCCGATGGTGCCGACGCCGCCGGTAAAGCTGGTGCCGCCGAGGATCACCGCGGCAATCGCATCCAGCTCGTAGGATTGCCCCAGTTGCAGGCCGTTGGCGGCGAACAGGCGCGAGGCGCTCATCACCGCACCCAGACCGGCCAAGGCGCCGGACATGGCGTAGACGAACAGCAGCACCTTCCACACCTTGATCCCGGAGAGTCGCGCCGCTTCGGGGTTGCCGCCCACCGAATAGATCTGTACGCCCATCACCGTGCGGCGCAGGATGAACCACGACAGCGCCACCACCGCCACGGCGATCACCACCAGCCAGGGCACGCCGAGGATCGAGTCGTTGCCGATAAAGGCAAACGGCAGGTCGGGGTTGAACACGGTCTTGTCATCCGCCAGCAGACGCGCCAGGCCGCGCATGGCGGTGAGTGCGCCAAGGGTGACGATAAACGGCGGCAGGCGCATGAAGGCAATCAACCCACCGTTGACCAGGCCCAGCAGCAGGCCGAAGCCGATACCGGCCGCAATCCCGAACATGCCGAACTGCGGCGACATCGACGCCTGCAGCGCCACCACGGCCGACGCCGCCAGGATCGCGCCCACCGACAGGTCGATCCCCGCCGTGAGGATCACAAAGGTCATGCCCGCCGCCAGCACCACGTTGACCGAGGCCTGCTGGGTGATGATCGACAGGTTTTGCATGGTCAGGAAGTTCTCGCTGGCCAGGGCGAAGCCCACCAGCAACAAAATCAGCACCGGCAACATACCGACCGTGCGCATCAGTTCGCGGGCACGTTCGGCCTTGCCTGTTGTTGCAATCATCGAATCAGCCATGGGCAACCACCTGATCGCCACCAGTGGCGAGGTCAATAATACGTTCCTGGGAGATGACGTGACCGGAGGCCCCGCCGACTTCGGCCACCAACTGGCCTTCGCGCATGATCAGCACCCGGTCGCAGGTGCCGATGATTTCCGGCAGCTCGCTGGAGATCACCACGATGCCCACGCCGGCCTGCGCCAGTTGATTGATGATGCGGTAGATCTCGGATTTGGAGCCGATGTCCACGCCGCGTGTGGGTTCGTCGAGGATCAGCACGTGGGGCTTGACCTCCAGCAGCCGCGCCAGCAAGACCTTCTGCTGGTTGCCGCCGGACAGCGTGCCGACATTGACCTTGCCCGACGCCACGCGAATCGACAGCGACTTGATCGCGTCATTCGAGCGTTGCGCGGCGTGAGCCCGGTCAAGCACGCCACCGGCACGGGCATCCGGCACACAGGCGCAGACGTTGATGTTGTCGGCCACGCTCATGTCCAGGAACAGGCCCTGGGCCTTGCGGTCTTCGGTGAGGTACACCACGCCGGCACGAATCGCATCCGCCGGGTTGCGCAGTTGGGTCACGGTCTTGCCCACCACTTCCAGGGTGCCGCTGGTGCGCGGATCGGCGGCGAAGATCAGCCGCGCCAACTCGGTGCGCCCTGCCCCGACCAGCCCCGCGATACCCAGCACTTCACCGGCATGCAGGTCGAAACTGCAATTACGCACGCGCTTGCCATCGGCCATGTCACGCACGCGCATCACCACCGCACCGGGGTCGTAGGCGGCGTGTTCCTTCTTGTAGAAACCGGACAGATCGCGGCCCACCATCATCTTCACGAGGACTTCGGCCGACAGCGCGTCGCGGCTCAGTTCGCCGATGTATTGGCCGTCGCGCAGCACCGAGACACGGTCCGACAGTTCATAGATCTCGGCCATGCGATGACTGATGTAGATGATCGCCAGGCCCTGGCTGCGCAATTGCTTGATCAGCGCAAACAGGCGGTCGGTCTCGCGCGACGACAGCGGCGTGGTCGGTTCGTCCATCACCAGGATCCTGGCATGGGCGTGCAAGGCCCGGGCGATTTCCACCAGCTGACGCTCGGCAATCGACAGGCTGCTGACCTTAGTGGCCGGGGTGAATTCGGCGCCCAGACGCTGCAGCACTTCGACGCAACCGGCTTGCATGCCCTTGCGGTCGATGGTCCAGCCACGGCGCAGTTCGCGGCCCAGGTAGATGTTCTCGGCCACGCTCAGGTTCGGGCACAGGCTCAATTCCTGGTAGATCACGGCGATGCCGAGGGCTTTGGCGGTGGCGGGGGTAAAGGTGGCGACGGCCTGGCCGGCCATGCGGATTTCACCGCCGGGATCGGCCTGGTAAGCGCCGGAGAGGATTTTCATCAGGGTCGATTTGCCGGCGCCGTTCTCCCCCATCAAGGCGTGGATTTCGCCGGGGTAGACCTTCAGGCCGACATTCTTGAGCACGCGCAAACCGTTGAAGGTTTTGCTGATGCCCTGCATCTCGAGCAAGGGTTCAAGGCTCATCAATGAGCTCCTGGTTTTATTATTTTTGTCGTTCAGCCCTCTTTGATCAGAGCCGATTGCCACCGACTCTAATCAGATACATTTACTTACGCAAGCGCTTGCGCAGCCCGTTTGTCGCTAGAAGAAACGTTTCACCAAGCGCATAAAGTGCAATTTTGGCATTTCTAACGTTTTGGCAGCCTGCGCACCAGGGTGTTCTGCGCGCAGGCTTTCAAGGCGTAATCGCGACTTTCATCACCCCATCGCGCTGATGGGCAAACAGTTCGTAGGCCGCCTCGATGTCGTCGAGCTTGAAGCGGTGGGTCACCAGCGGCGACAGGTCCACCCCGCCGCTGGCGACCACCGCCATCAAGCGACGCATGCGTTCCTTGCCGCCGGGGCACAGGGTCGAGACGATGCTGTAATCCCCCAGGCCTGCGCCAAACGCGTCATAGGGGATGCGCAGGTCGCTGGAGTACACCCCAAGGCTGGACAAGCGGCCACCGGGACGCAGCACGCGCAAGGCCGATTCGAAGGTGCCTTGGGTGCCCAACGCCTCGATCGCCACATCCACGCCACGCCCGTCGGTCAGGGCCATGATCTGCTCGACCACGTTGCCTTGCTTGAAGTCGACGATATGGGTCGCGCCCAGTCCACGGGCGACGCCCATCCGTTCGCTGACGCCGGCTCTCATGGTTGCCATGATGTGACCTCCTGCTGGGCATGTGGGGTGGGACCAGACTGCGCCGCGACGGCGGGCCGAACGTTGATCATGGTCAACCCTTTGCCGCTGCGCATGACCGAACGTCGCCTGCCCTGCCCGGCAGCCAGGCATCTTGATGCAGATCAATGGCGCCCCTGCTCCCAGGGGCATGATCGAACAAGGCACCGCTGCCCGATGCTGACCGCCAGGAGCCCACACCATGCCTATCGAAGCACGTAACCAGCAGGCCGCCCTCGCCTACGCAGCACTGCCGAAACCGTACTGGATCGATCAGCTCGACGATGGCCGCCATGTACTGGTGCGCCCCCTCGGCGCCGACGACCGTGAACGGGAATACAACTTCATCAAGGGCCTGTCCCGTGAATCGCGGCACGCGCGCTTCCTGGGCGAAATCAACGAGCCCGGCAAGACCCTGATGGACCAATTGATGGATGTCGATAACCAGCAACGCCTGGCCTTTATCGCCCTGGTGCACGACAACGGCCAGTTGATCGAAATCGGCGTGGCCCGCTATGCAGAGGCCAGGACGGATGAATGCGAATGCGCGGTCACCGTGGCCGATGCCTGGCAGCACCTGGGCCTGGGGCGCCTTTTGATGCAGCACCTGATGACGGCGGCCCGCGCCAATGGCTTCAAACGCATGTACACGGTCGACGCGGCAACCAATGCGCCGTAGCGCGAGTTGAACCAGGCCTTGGGATTCCACAGCGTCATCGACCCGGATGACAGCACCCAGGTCATCAGCAGCGTGATGCTCTAAGCCGCGCCGCCCGGTAACAGGGCGGCCCGCCGCCCTGTGTCGGCGTACACTCGTTTGAGTGCATCCATACCGTAGTGCGGGCGGTATCTGCTATTGTCCGGGGACCTCATCTCCTCCTCATCGCGTCCACGCGATTTTCTGTGAGCATGCTCTGCGGCCCTGTCATCGACACGGCCGGGCCGATCTGCCTGGAAAACACCGCCATGGACAAACCCGTCACTGGACCACCGCTTGAAGCCCAATCACGGGCTGAAAAAATCGTCGAATTCAAACGCCAGAAAAACCTGCTGAAAACCGGTGCCCTGCAAGACGCAATCTTCAACAGCGCCTACTTCTCCAGCATCGCCACCGATGAAAAGGGCGTGATCCAGATCTTCAATGTCGGCGCCGAACGCATGCTCGGCTATGCCGCCGACGATGTCCTCAACCGCATTACCCCCGCCGACATCTCCGACCCCGCCGAACTGATCACCCGCGCCGCCGCCCTCAGCCTGGAGCTGGACACGCCGATCACGCCGGGCTTCGAAGCGCTGGTGTTCAAGGCGTCCCGCGGCATCGAGGATATTTACGAGCTGACCTATATTCGCAAGGACGGCAGCCGCCTGTCGGCCATGGTCTCGGTGACGGCGCTGCGCAACCGGCATGACACCATCATCGGCTATCTGCTGATCGGCACCGACAACACCGCACGCAAACAGGAAGAAGCCGAGCGTAAAGGCTTTGAGCGCGCGCTGGAGGAAAAGAACCTGGAGCTGGAACATGCCAGCCATATGAAGTCCGAGTTCCTCGCCACCATGTCCCACGAATTGCGCACACCATTGAATGCGGTGATCGGTTTTTCCGAGGCGTTGAAGGACGGGCTGGTGGGCGACATGAGTGAGACCCAGCGCGAATACATCGGCGACATCTTCACCAGCGGCCAGCACCTGTTGTCGCTGATCAACGACATTCTCGACCTGTCCAAGGTCGAAGCCGGGATGATGGACCTGGAGCTGGAAGCCGTGGAGCTGGAGGGCCTGCTGTCCAACAGCCTGTTGATCGTGCGCGAAAAAGCCGCCCTGCAACGCATCCAGTTGAAGCTCGAAAGCCAGGGCGACTTCGGCACACTGGCCCTGGACCTGCGCAAGACCAAGCAGATCATCTACAACCTGCTGGCCAATGCGGTGAAATTCAGCGCCCACGGCAGTACCGTGACCCTGGCGGTGCGCCAAGTGGCCCGCGCACAGGTCGGGCGAGTGCCCGGCGATTGGCCGATGCACGGGTTTGCCCTGCAACCCAGCGCCCACCAGCAGTTCCTCGAATTGAGCGTCAGCGACACCGGCATCGGTATTGCCGAGGACGACATGGGCAAGCTGTTCAAGGCCTTCAGCCAGATCGACAGCAGCCTGGCGCGCAAATTCGAAGGCACTGGCCTGGGCTTGGCGATGGTCAAGCAACTGGTCGACCTGCACGGTGGCAGTGTCGCGGTGGCCAGCCGTGAAGGCCAGGGCGCTCGGTTTGTGGTGTGGCTGCCACTCCACCGGGGCACGGAGGCTGAATGGCCCATATCCTGATCGTCGAAGACAACGAGGCCAATATGCGCCTGGCCCGGCTGCTGCTGGTCAACGCCGGCCACACGGTGGTGTGGGCCGCCGACGCCGAGAGCGGCCTGACCCTGGCCCGCGAAGCCCAACCGGCGTTGATCCTGATGGACATCCAGCTGCCGGGCATGGATGGCCTGGCCGCTACCGCGCTGCTCAAGCAGGACCCGCACACCGCCCATATCCCGGTGATTGCCCTCACCGCCATGGCCATGAAGGAAGACCGTGAAAAGACCCGGTTGGCCGGTTGCGATGCCTACATCAGCAAGCCGCTGCGCTACAAAGAGCTGTACCAGGTGATCGACACGCTGTTGCAACACACCACCCTCGCCCCCCTCAGATGAGTCCTCTCCATGGCCAGCCAACCCGCAACGCTGTTGATCGTTGATGACGAACCCCAGGTTCGCAAGCTGCTGGAAACCCTGTTGCAACACGAGGGCTACCAGACCCTCACGGCGGCCAGCGGCGAAGAAGCCTTGCAACTGGTGGCCAAACAGCCGCCTGACCTGATCCTGCTGGACATCATGATGCCAGGCATGGACGGCTACGAAGTGGCCAGCCAGCTCAAGGGCGACGCAGCCACGGCGAGTATTCCGATCATCATGCTGTCGGCCCTCAGCGAGTCAAGTGCACGGGTCAGTGGCCTGGAAACCGGTGCCGAAGAGTTCATCAGCAAGCCGGTGGAACGGGTCGAACTGTGGCTGCGGGTGCGCAACCTGCTGCGGCTCAAGAGCCATGGCGATCAACTCAAGCGCCATAGTCAGTTGCTTGAGCAGCAACTGCGCCAACATGCCGGTGACAGCACGCGCATGAACGTGCACGACCTGGCCCGCCAGGACCTGGAAAACGCCCTGCGCCAGGCCGTGGAGCACGATGAGTTCACCCTGCACTACCAGCCAAAAGTCGCTTTGGCCGACGGGCAGATCTGCGCCCTGGAGGCACTGCTGCGTTGGGAGCGCCCAGGCTACGGTGCGGTATCGCCGGCGGTGTTCGTGCCCGTCCTGGAAAGCCTGGGTTTGATCGTGGAGGTAGGGCGCTGGGTGATCCGCAGCGTGTGCCAGCAGATTGCGACGTGGCAGCGCAGCGCGATTGGCGCCGTCGAGGTGTCGGTGAACGTCTCCGGCCATCAGTTGATCGAGGGCGACCTGATTGCCGATATCGCGCGTATTCTCACTGAGACCGGCGTCGAACCCCATTGGCTGGAAGTGGAACTGACCGAAGGCTCGCTGATGGAGAATACCCAGCACACCATCGCCAGCCTGCAACGCCTGCACGCCATGGGCGTGAAGATCTCCATTGACGACTTCGGCACCGGCTATTCGAGCCTGGCCTACCTGCGACGCTTCCCCATCGACACGCTGAAGATCGACATTGCGTTTATCCGCGAGGTCACCAGCAACCCCCAGGATGCCGCGATCACCCGTACCATTATCGAGTTGGCCCATAGCCTGAACCTGCGGGTGGTGGCCGAAGGTGTGGAAACCCAGGCGCAATTGGCGTTCCTCAAGGAGGCCGGCTGCGATCAGATCCAGGGCTACCTGTTCAGCCGGCCGCTGCCTACTGAAGACCTGGAGCGCCTGCTGATCAATCGCCAATGAATTCAAGGCGACGCAATCACATTGAACCTGCAGTCAGCGACACGCCTCGAACGTGAATAGACCACGGCCCTGGACACCCTCCCGATGACTTTTATTCTATGGATGGCCGTCCTCGGTGCAGTGCTGCTGACCCTTGCCCTCACCTCCTCTTACCTGCGCTGGATGCCGGTGACCACCTCGGCGGTGTGCCTGTTGCTGGGCGTGGGCATCGGCCCCCTCGGCGTGGACCTGCTGCACCTGGACATCAAGCAATCTGCGCGCTGGATGGAACACCTCACGGAAGTCGCGGTGCTGTTTTCACTGTTCGTCAGCGGGCTCAAACTGCGCCTGCCCCTGGGCCATCGCACCTGGCGCATCGCGTTCGGCATGGCCGGGCCGGTCATGCTATTGACCATCCTCGGCAGCTGCCTGGCGCTGCATTACGTGTTTGAACTGTCGTGGGGGGTGTCGCTGCTGGTGGGTGCCATTCTCGCGCCGACCGACCCGGTGCTGGCGGGGCTGGTGCAGGTCAATAATGCACAGGATTACGATGCGCTGCGCTTCGGTTTGTCCGGAGAAGCCGGGTTGAACGATGGCACGGCCTTTCCCTTTGTGATTTTTGCCTTGGTCTTCATGCAGCACGGCGGCTTTGACGGTGACTGGCTAGGCGGTTGGGCGTTGAAGAACCTGTTATGGGCGGTGCCGGCAGGGCTGTTGGTCGGCTACTGGATGGGCCGGGGCATTGGCCGCACGACCCTGTGGCTACGCGTCAACAACAGTGATAGTACGCTCTCCCCCAATGACTACCTGACCCTCGCCCTGATCGCCCTGGCCTACGTGGTGGCCGAAGCGGTGGGGGGTTACGGCTTTCTGTCCGTATTCGCCGCCGGGCTCGGGCTGCGTCAGGCAGAGTTCAGGTCAACCGGCAACTCCCACACGCCCTCGGAGCATTTGGCGCTGCCGGTGGTGGGTCATCTTGAGGTGGAACCGGAGCACGCTCTGCAAGGGGATGTGAGCGAGTTGGCCGAGACCCAGATCGCCGCCGGCGTAATGATGGGCGACATGCTCTCGTTCGGCAGCCTGGTGGAGCGCTCGATGGAAGTGTTCCTGGTCACGGTGCTCGGCATCGTGCTGGCCAGTCATTGGGATTGGCGGGCATTGCCGTTGGCGGCGTTGCTGTTCTGCGTGATTCGACCGGTCAGTGTGTTTGCAATGCCCTGGGGTCGCCTGGTCGATCGCCAGCAGCGCGGGCTGATGGGCTGGTTCGGGATTCGCGGAATCGGCAGCATCTACTACCTGTTCTACGCGCTCAACCATGGCCTTGTCGGCACCAGCAGCGCGGTGGCGGTGAACCTGACGTTGTCAGTGATCGCCTTGAGCATCGTCGTTCATGGCTTGAGTACCCAGCCGATGCTCGCGTGGTATGAACGACGTGCCCAGGCGAAAGCTCAGTCCTGACGCTCGGTATTGCCCACATCCGCCGCGTCATCCAGATCATTGAGCGGTACTTCTGCATCATCCATCAGGGAACCCGGGTCTTCATTGCCCGGATCGTTGAGCTCTTCTTCCAGTTCTTTGGACATGACCGTCTCCTCTAACCGCCTTGGGTGTCGATATCGGCATCGGTTTCAGGCTTGGGCTCGCGCTCAGGCTTGAAGTCTGGACTGTAGTCGTTTTCCCTGGCCTTGGGGTCGGCGGCGGGTTTCGGGTCTTTCGGGGCATCGGCCGCCGTGCCTGGGGCCGGTTCGCCGCCGTCGATTGCCGGGTCGTTACGGTTGCTGGTCTGGGGGTCTTTGTCTGTGCTCATGGGTCACCTCTTTGGAAAAAACGCAGACTGCGTAAAGGTAAGGTCCCGTGCCGGCCGCTGAAGTTCCAACTGCTTAAGAGCCCGGGTTATCCACCTGGATATAAAACGCGTACGCCCCCAGCAACACCCAGAACACCATGAACAGCCACGGCGCACGCATGGAGAACAGCAGCGACTTGCGATAGCCCTTATGGGAGGACTCCATTTCGGAAAACAGCGGCGACTCATCGTAGGCCATGCCCATCACCGGCTCGCTGCGCAGCAGTTCGCTCTGCTTGTAGTGCCAGTGATCGATGATTTCGTACGCGGCGCGGATCCCCGGCCAGGCATTCAGGGAACTGAGTATGCCGAGCAGCGTCAGGAACACCGGCACCACCAGGGTGAACAACTTGCCCCACTCGGGGTTGAGGTTGCCCATGCCGGAGACAAAGGCAATCACCAGAAACGACTGCGCCGTCAGGTAGGCATCGGTGCGGTTGGCGAGGATGGTGGTTTCGTATTGGATTTCGCGACGGTAGAAGTCCAGGCGGTCCTTGGGCGAGCCAAAGATCTTGGCGTTGTGCTCGCTGTGGTCGGCCAGGTTCGCTTCCGGGGTGTCGGGTGAAATGATTCTGGGCACATCCGTGCTCCCTGCTGGGCTCAAACCCCTTAGAAGAATCGGGCTATGGCGAAGTTCAAGTTTGTTGTTGCACCATCGCGGTGCGCAAACCGCTCCCTTATGGTGAGCAGCCTTGTCATGGCCTGCTTTTTTTGTGGTGAGCGGGCTTGTTGTAGTGAGTGGGCTTACTGTGGTGAGTGGGCTTACTGTGGTGAGTGGGCTTACTGTGGTGAGCGGGCTTGCCCCGCGTTGGAGTGCGAAGCGCTCCCAAGTTTTTTGGGGCCGCTGCGCAGCCCAACGCGGGGCAAGCCCGCTCACCACAGCGGTCCGGCTCCCCCCAGCAGTCCAGCTCACCACAACAGTCCCACTCACCCCAGAAGCCTGGTAACCACAGAAGGCCCGCTCACCACAATGGGAAATCAGCGCGGGATGCCCATTCCGGCACACGCATTGCTTTATCCATTCATCTGCCCGAATACAGGAACATTCGTTACCCCCCGACCCAGAGCCGACCCCATAAGAAAGTAAGGACCAGGCCCGGTGGCACCATCAGCCACGGGCTCATAAAAAAATGCGTTTTTTAAAGCGGCAGTGCCACCCCATGCGTCCCTCGGCACTGACAAGGTACTGGAATGGCTCGATCTTTCTTCGATGAAATGAATGACGCAAACGGCGTGTGCCGTGCGCACTATCAGGACTTCTCCCGCTGGCTGGCCAACACGCCGCCGGAATTGCTGGCCCAGCGTCGCCGCGAAGCCGATTTGCTGTTCCATCGCGCGGGAATCACCTTCACCCTTTATGGCGACGAGCAGGACACCGAGCGCCTGATCCCCTTCGACATCATCCCCCGCAGCATCCCCGCCAGCGAATGGAGCGTGATCGAACGCGGCTGTATCCAGCGGGTCAATGCACTGAACATGTTCCTCGCCGACATCTACCACGACCAGCGCATCATCAAGGCCGGGATCATTCCGGCCGACCAGGTGCTGGGCAATGAGGGTTACCAGAAGGCAATGGTCGGCCTGGACCTGCACCGCGATATTTATTCCCACATCTCGGGGGTGGACCTGGTACGCGACGGCGATGGCACCTACTACGTCCTCGAAGACAACCTGCGCACCCCCAGCGGCGTGAGCTACATGCTCGAAGACCGCAAGATGATGATGCGCCTGTTCCCGGAAGTGTTCGCCAAGCAGCGCATCGCCCCGGTGGACCACTACCCCAACCTGCTGCTCAAGACCCTCAAAAGTTCCAGCCGCCTGGACAACCCCAACGTGGTGGTGCTGACGCCTGGGCGCTTCAACAGCGCGTTCTTTGAACATGCGTTCTTGGCGCGGGAAATGGGCGTGGAACTGGTGGAAGGTGCCGACCTGTTCGTGCACGACCTCAAGGTGTTCATGCGCACCACCGACGGGCCCAAGGCCGTGGACGTGATCTACCGGCGCATCGACGATGCATTCCTCGACCCGCAGGCGTTCAACCCCGACTCGATGCTCGGCGTGCCAGGCCTGGTCGCGGCCTACTGCGCCGGCAATGTGGTGCTGGCCAATGCCATCGGCACCGGCGTGGCCGACGATAAATCGATCTATCCCTATGTGCCGGCGATGATCAAGTTTTACCTGGATGAAGAGCCGATCCTGCAAAACGTGCCGACCTTCCAATGCCGCAAGCCCGATGAACTGTCCCACGTACTGGCCAACCTGGCCGAACTGGTGGTCAAGGAAACCCAGGGCTCCGGCGGCTACGGCATGCTGGTCGGCCCAGCGGCCACGGCGGCCGAGATCGAAGATTTCCGCCAACGCATCAAAGCCCGCCCCCATGCGTATATCGCCCAACCGACCCTGAGCCTGTCCACCTGCCCGACCTTTGTCGAAAACGGCATCGCGCCCCGGCATATCGACCTGCGGCCCTTTGTGCTCTCGGGCAAGGAAACCCGCCTGGTGCCGGGAGGCCTGACGCGGGTGGCATTGCGTGAGGGCTCGTTGATCGTCAACTCGTCGCAAGGCGGTGGAACCAAGGACACCTGGGTGGTGGAGGGCTGAATCATGTTGAGTAGAACCGCCGCAGATCTGTACTGGATGTCCCGCTACCTGGAGCGCGCCGAGAACCTGGCGCGCATGCTGGAAGTCAGTTATTCGCTGTCGTTGATGCCCCAGGCCGGGCGCAGCGATGGCCTGGACGAACTGGCCATGTCGCTGCTCAGCAGCGGCACACTGGACAGCTACCTGGAACGCCATGAAACCCTGGATGCCGAGCGCATGCTGCACTTCTTCGCCCTCGACGAAGAAAACCCCGCCAGCATCTACAACTGCCTGCGCGCCGCCCGTGGCAACGCCCACGCCGTGCGCGGGCGCATCACCGCCGACATGTGGGAAAACCTCAACGCCACCTGGCTGGAAATGCGCAGCATCGCCGCCGGCGGCCTGGCACGCCATGGCATCAGCCACTTCTGTGACTGGGTCAAGCAGCGTTCGCACCTGTTTCGCGGGGCCACATCCGGCACCATCATGCGTAACGACGCCTATCGGTTTATCCGCCTGGGCACCTTCGTCGAGCGCGCCGACAACACCTTGCGCCTGCTGGATGCGCGCTACGAGATGTTTGGCGAAGAGTCGGAAGAAGTCAGCGACTTGTCGGCACGCGGGTATTACCAGTGGAGCGCCCTGCTCCGCGCGCTGTCGTCGTTCGAGGCGTATACGGAGCTGTACCCGAATGCGCTGAATGCACGGTCGGTGTCGGAGCTGCTGTTGCTACGCAGCGATGTGCCGCGCTCGTTGCATGCGTGTATTGAAGAGTTGAGTCATATCCTTGCGGACCTGCCCGGCAGTTACGGGCGCACGGCGCAGCGCCTGGCGGCGGAGTTTGAGGCGCGGCTAAGGTATACGGGGATTGATGAGATATTGGAGGATGGGTTGCACAGTCGGTTGACGGAGTTTATTGAGACCGTGCGGGAGTTGGCGGGGGCGGTTCATAGTTCTTATTTGGAGGTGGTGTGAAAAACCACTTGAAACGATGTTGCCCCAAGTATTGTCCGAAGTAACTCTACGTAGGTAGCAAGTCGGGCATCGCTTTCCGGTGCGTACCCTCGAAATATATTGCTATTAACCCTGTGAGGCCACTGCCTCACAGGGAGGGGGGGACTCAATCAGTCCCATTCTTTAGGCGCGATATTTAAAAGGCAGGATGGCCTTATTTTCTTAATAAATGCAGTCCCCACGAACCATAGGTTATACGTTAATAATTTTTATGAAGGCAATCTCAACAAGATTGGTGCTAAATGACAATATAACTTCATTATTGTGGGTTCCATATGTTACTGGCAAATTATACTCAACCCAGCCACTATTCTTCTGAAGATAAAAATGCTGCACATAACCACCTACCGCAAGCAAACTCGTACCGTTATTATCAATTGGGCTCCGATATTTAATCGTTACCCTGACAGCCCCAGACTTTAAGTGGGTAACCCACTTGGTTATCTGAAAAGCAGGGCCATAAGACGTTAAATAGTACTCGCCATTTTCAAGCTTCACTCTTAAATTGGTTCCGTTCTTCCAGTTCGTCCAGCCGTCCTCACTGTAACCATCGAACTCATCGGTATCTACTCGCTTTGCGTTAACGGTATACTCTACTACCGGGAACGTAATGGCATTAGCCTCAGTTATGCCGGCGCCCAAAGCGGCTTTGAAATGCAATGTCAGTTTCGTATTGTCGCCCAACTCTTTCAAGTACGACGCATAACTGATCCCACTCTCCCACCACCCTTGGTTGAACCAGGTCGAATTCACATAGGCAGCACCACCATTCCAATGTTTTACGTTGTGTGCCCCCCCTCCACTTTTGAAACCTTTGAACTCAATCCAGACCGGAGAATTGGTAGCAATGAACGGCCAGCTGCCGACCCGCAGTTTCCTGTTAGCAGTACCGGTCGACAGATCCAATACCTTGGTAGTTGGGTTCGCCTCATTGATTTGGATAACGGTCTTTAGCAACTCCGCCTGGGGGATTGGTGTCACCGTCACCGTCAACACCGACGACGACCGAACGACATTTCCACGGGTGAGCTCGTACTTGAGGGTAAACATTTTGTGGGTATTGCCGATATTCGCCGCAATCGCCGTCTTGGGAATATCAAACATCACCACACCACTGGTCAAACCATCCTTCGGCGCAATAACCGGTGACCCCGCACCGGCAGTCCCTTCCATCGTGACCTTGATGCTGTCAGTGGTGTACATCGGCAAAAAACTGACTTTCAGCGTTGCACCATTTTGCGCACTCATCGGCGCAAGGGTCACCGAAACACCTGAGCCTGTGGCTTGGATCAATTCGGGAACAGGCATCTCATTCGGCAGGTGCACCTGATATAGCTGGCGCAGGGATTCCTGAGGCAGTTCATTGCCCCGTGTCACGCTGTAGAACACGTCGATAAAACGCCCGTCAAAACGCTTGAGCTCAGTGCCCGGCACATCGAACGTCATATCATTGCCGGGGGCAACCTGGCCCACGAGCCGTCCTGCCGTGTAATCGACGGTGCCGCCGGCGTCGCTGGCCAGGATGGTCACTTGTACCCTGTCTGTGCTGGCCCAACTGGCCTGCGCCGGGAAGCGGATAGTAATCAGCGGCAAGCCTGGGTCCAGATCCTCTCCCAGGGCCTGGTCCACGGTCGGTGCCGGCCATCTGACAATCTCGCCGATCACCGTGAGATAACGGTTATGCGAGCGTTTGTCGGGCAAGCCTGCGCCTTTCAGTTCGTAATACACCACTGCGCTGCCTTGGGCGATCGCACTGACCAAGGCGTTGCCGATATTGAAAAAGTAACCCTTGGCACCTGACAGTGGCCGATCCTCAAAGTAATGAACCGAACTGCCCTGGGCACTTATCCCGTTCCAGTACAGAAAAACATGGCTGTAGACACGAGCATCGGCCCCGCCGACGGTCAGGCCGATTTGTGCGTCCCGAGTGCCGAGTATTTCCAGATCGATTTCTCGGTCGGTCTCGGGTACTTGCACCCAGGGTGCGTCCAGGCGGTCGGTTGCCAGGTACACCGAAACCAGTGCCGTGCTCGACCAGGGCGCCCAGGGATCGGGGTAGTTGCCGGTCGGTCCGCGAACCTGGAACGCCACCGGCAGCAAGTCGCTGTCCCCTGCTTCCTTGATTGCATCCTCGTCGAGCATGCAGGTGATATCCCGCCCGACTTCGGCGGGCAGGATCAACCGCTCGATTCGCACCGAGCCCCAGACCAGGATAAGCAGGTCATAGGCGGCCATGTTCAGCCAATGCCTGACGATCACCTCCACACCCTGCCTGGCCCGATCCGCACTGACCCCACCAAGCCTTACATCATCCGGCAACTCAAATACCAGGCCTTGATTTCCGGGGGCGGGATTGGGGTCTTGTCCGCCCGGATGTTGCAGGTTGACCCTCAAACGCAAAGGCTGGGTTCGGGATTCGTTTCCGCTGCTGCGAATAACCCGGACGTACACCGGATCTGCCCACGGCTCGCGAATACTGTCATAGGGCACGGTGAAGGGAATGCGCGTCAGGTTCTGGTCGCCCTCACGGATCAGGTTGTACGCGACCGGATCACCGCCGCCCCAGAACAATTCGAAGAACGTTCCTTCAGGCGTACTGCTTGGTCGGTCGATATGCACGACCAGGGGTCTCAGGGTATGCGACACACCAATCCCCCCGTCGGCCTCCTCCAAATCTCCTGCAATCGGCGGTTGCATCAGCGGAATATCCACCGGGGGCAGGTCGGAGATCAGACTGGGAGGTTGAGCGCGATACTTGGCCATGCTGGTTTCCTCGGTATTCCCCTGCGCACTGGGCATGGGTTTGAGAGAAATCAGACCTCCAGCAGCAAGGTGTTGACTACTGTCAGAGTTAACAGGTGGCGACCAGTGGTCGTGCGATGAACTGAACGTCGAGCTCGGCACCGCGAATGTTTGATCCCCCAACACCACCTGTGAATTCTGACAGTAGCCAGCGCGAAACCAAGGGTATTTGATACCACCTGAGGCACGTAAACCGTTAACAACGCTACGCCTCCACCTTCAGGGACTTGTTCAGGAGAATAAAGAGCATGAGCACTGAAAGCGCCAATACTTCCCCTGGACAGCCCAGGCAGCTTCCTCGTCTGTCGATCCCAGGTATGACCCATAATGTAGACGGTTACGACGGAGGGATTCCCGACTGGCTGATGGTCTCCGGGCTGACTGTCCGAGTGGATAACAGTTGGGTTGCCAGTCCTGGCGACATCATCAATATCGTCATGATGCCAGGTATGACGTCCTTGGCGATGAAGCCGGTACGGGCGGGAGAGGAACAACACCACAGTTACTTTTTTTCCATTCCACGGGAAAAGCTGCCCGACGGAGAACTACGCCTGGGTTACGTGGTGAATTACAGAGGCTGCGACGACGACGAGGCATCCTATCCCCTGAGTATCTTGGTAAAAACCGACCTGCCGGCGGGCGAAGACCTGGATCAGCTTGAGCCGGGTCACTCGCAGCTCAAATACACACTCTCGGCCCTGGAAGTCTATCCGCCCGAGGCAGCCAAAGGCGTCAGCGTAATCGTTCAGCCTTATCCGAATATGCATCCAAGCGATCGCATCCACTTCCAATGGGGCAGCCTGAACGTCGTGCAGAAAGTTGCAGGCGTCGGCCAGGCGACCCTTATTGTGATTAATCACGCCCAGATGATTAAAGCCGGTGACAGTGATGGCCTGCTGGTGGGGTTTTACATAGTCGACCTCGTCGGCAACGCCTCAACACCAAGATCCAAGTACACCCGCGTAGTGGTGGCGCTCGACAATGCGCAACGGGAAGGCCCATTCATCCAGTCCGACGATCAGCCGGGCTATATCGATATCGAAAGACTCAATGGCGCCAACTTGAGGGTTGGCATGTACACCCCTGGGCACATCGGCAGGACGGGAGATTGGTATGTGATCACCTTCAAGGCCTACCCTCCGCTTGGAGGTGAGGTGGTGCACCGACGCATCGAAGTGATCACCAGGGCTGGCACCGCGACCTATCATGAAGTGCCCTACAGCAAAGTCCGTGCTGCGGCCGGAGGATGGGTGGCGATCAGCTATGAATTGATCCGGGCAGACGACTTGACCCCTTACGTTTCCAAGCAGACCTGCGCTGAAGTTGTGGGGTCGGTCATTCGATTGGAGGCGCCCTATTTCGAAAAATACCCTGAAGATACGGTGTTCATAGAAAACTCCCTCGTTGTGAATATCCCCTGGTACGCCTGGCGCAAACCGACAGATACCCTCACGTTGATCCTGCGTTACGTGAAGTCACTCAACGAAATCATCCTCTTCAGCGTGACGAAGCCGGTGGGATCGTTCTGGTCGGATGGACAGCCGGTTCAGTGGGCGCTCACCGGTACGGATCTTCACCCCTTCGCGGGCTACGCCCCCGATCTGTATTTCGTCTACGAGTCCGCGTCCGCCTCCATCAGGGCCCGCTCGGTGGATTTGAACGAGTCGCTGCGCCGTCAAGTGCAAATCCTGCAAGGTTCCTGACCGGGCGTGTTGCGCGCCGTCCGCCCGTCGCCACCTGTTAATTATGACAGTAGCCAAATCCTTCTTTAACGGCGTTTGATAGGTCCAAGCGCAGGAGCATTTCCTGTCAAGCGTGACAACTTTCTATTGGAGAAAGCCATGCCTACCAAGAACAGCAAGCCCGCCACGACCAAACCCAAGAAGGCCTCGCCGGTCAAACCCAAGTTTCTTGACACGCTGCGAGTCCCTGGGATGTCCCCTGCATTTGCGGGCTATGACGGTGGTATTCCGCTCTGGTTGCTGGCCAGAGGCCTGACCGTGTCGGTGGACAAGAATTGGCCCGCGAAACCCGGAGACAAGATTGAGGTGCTTTCTATAGTGGGGATGAAGGTACTTGCAGAGAAAACCCTGGAACCTGGAGAAGAAGCTCGCAGCAGCTTCTCCTTTGCCATTTCGGACAGCGACCTCCCCAATGGGGATCTGATACTGGGGTACAGGGTGTGGTACACCGGCGGCCCATCCAATGACCTCTCTTATCCGCTGACCCTGATGGTCAAGCGAACCCTCCCCGCCGGCGAGGATCAGGACCACATCACTCCCGGCCATTCCGAACTCAATTTCAAAATATCCGATACAGAGATCAGGGAAATTCAGGCCGGGCGGGGCGTGACCCTGACCTTCGAGCCTTATCCGAATATGCATGCACTGGATCGCATTGAATGCCAGGTTGGTAGTTTTCTGGCTCCCCCTCAGCAAGTGACCGGTGTCGGTCAACAGACCGAGATAAAACTCAACCGCGATCAAATCATCTCGATCGGTAACGGCACCAATCGGTTGGTGAGTTTCCAGGTTGTCGACGCCGTCCGCAATGTATCCACCCCCCGCTCGCGCAACGTCCCGGTGCTCGTGGACGTGGGCAGCGCCAACTATGCCGCGCCTATCTTCGCGACCCAGCACTATCCAGGCTTGATCGACCTTGAGTCACTTAACGGCGGGCCTTTGCATATGCAGTTGTTCACTTATCCGTGGGAGGGCCCTGTTGGCTACACGTATTTTGTGTCTTACCAGGGCTACCCAAAGCTGGGAGGCAGGGTTCTGCACGATCAATACATCCCCATCGTAGCGGCCGGCCGGCCTCATGATTTTTTCGTACCTCATGACAAAGTGCGTGCCGTGGCCGGTGGCAAAGTGGAGATCAGCTTTATCCTGTTCCAAGGGCTCAATATCGTGGGTTACTCAAAAATCGCCTCCGCCGCCGTGCAGGACGCGATCATCCGATTGCAGGCGCCTATTTTTTTGCGATACCCCTCCCATGTCGTCAACCCCATCCCCACCGGTGGCGCCGCCGTCGAAATTCCTTGGTACGCATGGCGCAGGCCTACTGACAAGATCATGTTGCTTATGCGTTACGTGATACCGGGCAGCCATGACCTGATCCTCTACGACGACCTATTTACCGTGGGGCAGGTGCCTGAAGGCGTGCCGATAAGACGCCTGATTCCCTATGAAGATCTCTTGAGGTTCGACGGCACCACCCCTGAACTCTATTACGTGTATGAGCCCGAAAATATTCTGGCGCGCAGCACATCGCTAAACGAATCGTTACGCCAGGAAGTACGGATTGGTGCGCCGGGCCGTGGGAGATGAAGCTGCTGCGGTTTCTATCAGCCACACCGCCCCTCTTGGAGGCCTGACCATGTCCCGTAAAACCAGAACCCCGGCCCGCCGTCCCCGCAATGACTATGACCTGGGCCCAGTGCTGATCAGCGGTATCGAACCCCCTCCCGAAGGGGATACCCAGTCTGACGGCGCACTGGGCGCACGACATGTGGAACATAATCTGGAGGTGCTGCTCCTGGCGTTCCCGGGGGTAGTGCTGGACACGGAGATCTACCTGATTTGGAACAACCCTGAAGCCCCGGTGGATTACCTCATCATCCAACCGGACAACCTGGGGAACCGGTTTTTCAGCCTGATGGTGAATAAAGAACAAATCCTGCCGGAGTGGGCCGAAGTCTATTGCCTGATCAAGCGCCCCAGCGGCAACCGGTCTAAAACCAAACCGTTGAAGCTCAGGGTGAAACGCAGTCGCCCGGGGTACCCTGATCCGAACCCGGACGCCGACGGTAACCAGGGCCTGGTGTTTTTTCTGCCTGCCGACCTGGAAGCCGGTAGCCACGTGGATATGGCCAGGGCAGATCGCGGTGTAGTGCTCGAGATCCACCCCTGGGAAAATATGGCCGAGTGGGACACCTGCCGTATCGCCTGGGGCTCCACTCTCATCGAACACGTGGTGACGGCCAGTGAGGTGCAACGGCCATTTGAAATGTTCATTTCTCCCGAGCAGATCAAAGAGAACCCTCACTACGTGAACATGCCGGTGGCCATGCAAATCAAGGATGTGAGCGGTAACTACCCGGCTGATCCCGATTCCAAATCGAACTGGTCGGAGACACAGCGAGTAGAAGTCAACCTCGGGCTCTTGCGGCCACGGCCACCGTTCCTTATGCAAGCCGGAGAAACCGTTGAACTTGATGAGCTGGGTGAGGCCGCACAAGTCGTTCAGATATTCATCGATAACGACTTTTTCGAGCGCAACGACAAAATTGCATTTGAATGGGAGGGCCGAGACACTTATAACTTGCCGTTTTTCCATGGCGAGGAGAGAGACGTCAACCTTGTCAACTTCATCGAAGACTTCGACGTGCCCAACGAAATCGTCAGCGCAATAGCCGGCGGCACTGCAATTATGTACTACAACCTCTATAAGGCCAGAGATGATGTATGGTTGCCGTCGAGAAAAGTACGGGTAACGGTTAAGGGCGAGTTCATCGCCTGGCCCGCACCGAGCATCGTAGAGGCGCCAGACGGAGAATTGAATCCAAACTCAAATGCCACGGTTAAATATCGTGCCCAACTTGGCTGGACCGCCACCACACGCATCCGAATAGTATGGGCCGCGCACTCGGTTAATTTTACTGAAGAATTTGTGCTGGGGCCCATTCCCGAGGACCGGGAACTTTCATTTACTGTTCCGAACGCACAAGTCAGGCGCTTTAATACATTGCCTGTCGAGGTGTACTATGAACGCATCGATCAGACGCCCCATCGGCAATCCCAACGTCTTCAGCTTCAAGTGGGAGAACCTACAAGAACACTGCCAGCGGTAAGGGTTGAAAGCGCTTCGGGTAACTATTTGGACCCGGCTAATTTTGGCACCCATTTGATGGTTACGCTGCCGCTTACCGACAGTCTGGGCGGCGATGTGATTAAGTTGGATTTGGATGGAGATGTGATTAGCACCTCCGTTCAGATGAAGTTAAATAATGACCAGGCAGGGGAAACACTGGAAATCCCTATCGCACGTAACTTCATCACTGGAAACCTGGATAGATCCATAAGGCTAAAATACAGTTTGGCCCGGGCCAATGTTCCCAGGCGATTTTCACCGATTCTCGCGTTGCGCGTAATCGCAGGCTTCGACCACCTCACCACCTTTGACAACAGCAACTTAAACGGATGGGTAGCAGGCCCAGCAGTCAATGGAGGACGTGACATCGAGTTCAGAAAGTATGGCGCCAATACCGTTTTCCATAACTTTACAAATACCACCGGCAATAAAAGCGGGGTAATCCTCAGTCAGGGATTTGCCAACTTGATACCAGGCCATCAATACGAATTCAGTATGAAAGCCAGAAGGTTCCGCGGCCTATACGTAGTCCCTTCACTCTCTCTAAGTAGCACTCAAGGCGCTGTCACAGCTCCAACCCAACTCACCGACTTAGTAAACTGGCGAACCCTTTCGGGACGTTTCCTCGCTAACAGTTCTTACGTCGTGCTTTACATTAATAGTCATGTAGTGACTACCAGTGGTAACGACTACGAAATTGACGATATTCGCTTCAGACGCCTCTAGCCCGAACTTTGCCTTTCGGTGTCTTACCCGTTGTTTCATAGAAAGGAGTCACTACATGTCCAACGTCGCCCCCCCTCCCCCTGCGCCCACCGCCGAACTAGGCGATCTTTACATCCCAAGGCTCCATCCAGCCGCGGCCGGTGATGTAGGGGTTGACGGCAACCTGGGCCTCAGGAATATCGAAACCCCACAGGTTGTCTACGTGAAAACCAGTTCACGCACGTCACCCGGTCAATTGCTCGAACTGTTCAGCAACGACCCTATCCTTCCCGTCGCTCACACCTTTGTCATGCCCGGGGATACCCAGCGTGAATGGCTGCCAATTCTCCTGCCGGCAGCCAGTATCCGGCCTCAATGGATAGACCCCTTGGTGTGCCGAATCAACGCCTCGGGCGCGTCTACCCTGCCCCTGCGCTTGAGGGTTGACCTTGCACGTCCGGGCGGCCACGACCCCGACCCTTCCAGGCCAGGGCACCAGGGACTGGTCATCTATCTGCCTGACGATGTGCTGGTTAACGGCGTCAGTGAGGCCAGGGCCTTCGAGAATATCGAAATCACGCTGATGCCTTACGCCCACGCGGCTGCGGGAGACCAGGTCCTGCTGTGCTGGGGAGATCAACAGGTTACCTATTTACTCACCGAGTCAGATCTGAACCATGCGGTCAACCTGATAGTGCCTTACAGGACAGTCATGGCCGCCCGCGACGGCAGAGAACTGAACGTGAGGCTTCAGGTGCGCGGGCATACCGGTAACTTTACTGACCCGGCTGAACGCTGGTCTGCCGTCAGCAAGGTATGGGTATATGCACAACGCGATATTTTGAGAGAGCCTTACAGCGCCGAGGTTGACCCGCAAACCGGGGTCATTGACCTGGAGAAGCTGGCAGGCAAATCCGTCACGGCTTCGGTGTTTGCTTCAGCGGATTACTTCGAGACGAGAGATACCCTGGAATTTGTCTTCAGGGCTACCGATGCTCAAGGAAACACTGTCACACACCGCGAGGAACGCCCAGTGGACCGGATCAACGCGATCTATGACTTCTCGATCCCTCCTGCGTTCATGGACGGTCTGGCCCAGGGGCATGCCAAGCTGTATTACACCCTGCGCAAATATGTCGGTTCAACGACGATGTATTCGCAAGCTGCCTACGTGAGTGTCAAAGGTGCAACGGTTCTGTGGCCAGCGCCCTATGTGATCGACACCATGCCCCTCGCTGAAATACGTCCGGTACCGAAAGATGGGCAAGCCTACGTGCCTTACCAGGCCAGCTGGAAGCCGTGGGACCTGATCACACTGGTCTGGCTCTTGCCTGACCGAGACGGCAGCGTGGAATACCGCTTCACCCGCAGTGCAGGTGAGCGCCCGGAGCACGACATCATTGAGTTCGTACTGCCCGTGGCCCAAATCAAGCGATTCGAGGGGCGCCCTTCCGAAATGCACTACGAGGTCAATGGTACTGATGGGCGGCTGCTGGGTGAGTCTGCGCGCAAAAGCCTGCTGGTGGGGAAACCGTTGGAGCCCATGGCCGCTCCGGTAGTCGACAAGGTTGCCGGCCATTACCTTGATCCGGACCTGGTACCGGAGGGCGTCTGGGTCACCATCCCTGACCCGCCTATCGGCCAGCATCTTCGACTGCACTGGTTTGGCCCGGTGAACCGCATTGTCATGCTGATGCATATTTCCACGCCCGGTGAAGCTCGAATCAAAGTCCCGGCGAAGTATGTATCGGACAACCTCAATCACATCGTAAAAGTCTATTGGGAGGTCAACCGTAACGGTGTTCCACAGCGCTATTCCGGTGTGGTGACGCTGCGCATTGCTCGCCGAGGTATTTTCGGATTCGAAGACATACCGTAAAGATGATCATCACGCGGCTGCCTGATCGATTTTCAACCCTTTCATGTGGAGGATTCACGATGTCTCGTGCTCCTGAAAGAAAGCTTGGAAGTACAGTCGACGATAGACAATCCGAGCTGTACATCTCGAACCTGGGTATGCCTATCAAGGAGGACACCGAACCTGACAGGTGCATTGGACTGCGGCATGTCGAGCATGATCTCAAGCCGTTACTTTTCCCCGAGCACAAGTTGGCGCTGCACACAGAGATATTCTTGTACTGGAACGGCCCGACGCCAGAGGACTACCTGATTATCGACGAGAGCAATGCGAATAACCCGGTGCATACATTGACCGTGTCCAAGGAAAACATTCTGCCGGAGTGGGCTACTGCCTACTGCACCATTGAGGAGCCCGGAAACGGCCTCGTCGACACCAACCGGCTCAGGCTTCGGATCAAGCTCAACCGTCCCGGCAAAGAAGACCCGGACGCTGACAAACCGGGCCATCAAGGACTGGTGTTCTTCCTCCCCGAAGATCTCGAGGCGGGCGCAGTGATAGACCCCGAACGGGCCAGGCTTGGGGTCGTTCTTGAAGTCCAGCCCTACGAATACATGGCCGAATTCGATACCTGCACAATTGCCTGGGGTTCGCAGCTTATCAGTCATGTGGTAACCCCCAGGGAGGTCGGCAGACGGTTCCAGGTAACGGTTAATGAGAGCGTCATCCGTGCCGCCGGCAGCAACCCTTTCCTGCCCATCGCCATGCAGGTCGTTGATGCCGTGGGCAACTATCCGGTCTTCGACCCCGAATCGGACGCAAATTGGTCACCACCAACCTGGGCAAATGTGGACCTCGGTACTCGGCCACTTGAAGCACCTTTTCTTGAGCAGCCAGGAGACGTTATCGACTTGAAACGGCTCGGGGACGCGGCGCAGAAGATCAAACTGTTCCTTGATCCAACGGTGTTCAAAAAAGGCGATCGAGTACGCCTGGATTGGGAGGGTCGAGACGCAGAGAACTTTCCTGTGCCCTACAGCGAGGAAAAGACCGTCGAGCGCACCAATAGCTTTATGGAGTTCTATGTCCCGAATGAAAGAGTCAAGGCCCTGGGCGGCGGCGTCTCAATGCTGTCTTGCAGCCTTCATTCGCTGAACACCGACGATGTGCGTGTTTCGATGAAGACGCGTGTGAGCGTACGCGGGGCCGCCAGTCCCTGGCAGGCGCCCCGGGTTCAGGAATCCGCGGCTGGCTATCTCGATCCGAGTGTTCCTGAGGCGACAGTGGTCATAGTCGCTCCCGACGGATGGGCGGCGTCGACCCGGATTCGTCTGGTGTGGGTGGGTGGCTCGGTGATCTACACCCAGGAATACACGCTGGGGGCGATCCCCGCGGATCGCATCCTGGTATTCAAGGTCGACGGCGGGCATATCGAACGTTTCAATACCCTGCTCACCGAGCTGTATTACGAACGCGCGGACCGGCCATCAAGCCGTGAGTCGCTGCGCCTGCAATTACAGATAGGCAAGCCTGCCAGCGCGCTGCCCCAGGCACGGGTTGAAGACAGCCGTACCGAACAGCAAGTACTGGTGATACTGCCTTTTACCGAAACCGACCCCGGAGACGCCGTGACATTACAGTGGATTGGTGACCAATCGAGAACCACGGTACCGAACACACTGGATTCCGAAACGGCTGGCCGGGAACTGCACATTCCGATCCCAGTGAATGACCTTGAGGAGGGGGAAATCGTACGGGTGTATTACAGCCTTATACGACGAGGCCAACCCGTCCGTTATTCGAAGCTGCTTGTGTGGGTAATGGGCTACGGTGCTGGATGCCAACCATCAGTTGAACGACCGAACCCGCCCTAAAAACTCGAGCACCAGCGCATTGACCCGTTGCGCCTGCTCGTTCTGGATCCAGTGACCGCAGTTGGCCAGGTTATGCTGCTCAAGGTCAGGCACCCACTCAGGCATGCGCTTGAGCGTGTGGGCCTCAAACACCCCGACCGGATCGCGGTCGCCAATCAGGAACAAGGTCGGCTGCAACACCTGGCGGCCGGCGAGGAATTCGGTGCGCTGCCAGTTGCGCTCGAAATTACGGTACCAGTTCAACGGGCCGCGAAAGCCCTGTTCAGCGAAGGTTTGCACGTACACGTCGAGGTCTTCCTGAGTACACCAGTGCGGCAATGCATCGGGCGTTGAGGTGCCCTCAAGCAACGTGGCGGTGGCCGGTTTCTGCTCTAGAAACACATCCTGGTCCTGCATGAACAGGCGCAAGGTGCGTTCGATATCGGCATCCAATTCCTGCTCGGCTACACCCGGTTCCTGGAAATACAGGATGTAATTGAAGCGGTCGGCATACAGTTCGCGCATGATGTCGATCACTGGCCGCCGAGCACGCCCGGCGAAAGGCACGGACATCGTGACCAACCGAGTGACGCGCTCCGACTCGAGCAACGCCAGGTGCCAGGCCACCACGGCGCCCCAGTCATGGCCGACCATGGTGACTTGATCATGACCGAAGTGATCCATGGCCTGCTGAATATCGCCACACAGGGTCAACAGGTCATAGTCGGCAATCTCGGCGGGCGAACTCGATGGCCCGTAACCGCGCATTTGTGGGGCAAACACCCGATAACCTGCCGCGGCCAACGCCGGAATCTGTTCGCGCCAGGAGTGCCAGCACTCGGGAAACCCATGGAGCAGCCAGATGGGGTGGCCCTGTTCCGGCCCCGCGACATGCACCCATAGCTCAATACCGTTTACAGGGATCTTTTGCGGGGGCAGTTGGCTCATGGGTGGGGCCTTTCCTGGATGTTTTGCCTAGCCTGGGGGATCCGTCGTGCAAGAACCAGCATCATTGATGGCAGGAATAACTCAATCAATGGCCCACCACCTCGGCAACAAGTGTCGCACCCGGCCCTCCCCAAACCGGTCATCCATCAACATCACCACGCCCCGGTCGTGCTGGCTGCGGATCACCCTCCCCGCCGCCTGCACGACCTTTTGGATGCCGGGGTACAGGTAGGTGTAGTCGTACCCTGCGCCAAAAATCGCCGCCATGCGCAGTTTTATCTGCTCGTTGACCGGGTTGAGTTGCGGCAATCCCAGGGTGGCGATAAATGCGCCGATCAGGCGTGTGCCCGGCAAGTCGATGCCTTCACCGAACGCGCCGCCCAGCACGGCAAAACCGACGCCTTGGCTGTGCTCGGTGAATTGATCGAGAAAGCCTTGGCGTTCAGCCTCGGCCATGCCCCGCGACTGTTGCCACAGCGGGATCCGCGGGTGTGTTTCGGCGAGCAGTTGCGCCACCTGTTGGAGGTAATCAAAGCTTGAGAAAAACGCCAGGTAGTTGCCCGGTTGCCGGGCGAACTGGCGGGCGATCAGCTCGACAATCGGCGCCAGCGAGGCTTGGCGATGCACGAAGCGGGTGGAAATGTCGCCGACGATGCGCACGTGCAGTTGTTCGGCCTTGAACGGCGATTCCACGTCGACCCAGGCCGTGTCCGCTGGCAACCCCAGCAGGTCGGCGTAATAGTGGCGAGGGCTCAAGGTGGCGGAAAACAACACGCTGCTGCGGGCCGCCGTCAAGCGCGGCCGGATGAATTCGGCGGGTACCACGTTACGCAGGCACAGGGTCGAGCTGCTGCGTTTGCCGCCGAGCTGGCGCTTGCTGATGTCGAAGATGAAGTGCTCGTTGAACAGCTCGGCGACCTTGGTAAATTGCAGCGCTTCGAAGTAGAAGGCTTGCAGGTCACCGCTGAGGGCTTCGGGGTGGTCGTTGAAGTAATCACCCAGGGCGCTGGTGCACAGGTTCAGGGCCTGGAGCAGTTTGTCCGGCCTGGAGGCATAGGCTTGGTACGGCGCGACCTGGTCTTTGTGCAGGGCGTTCCATTCGCGGTTGAGGCGCTGCAGGGGTTTCTTCAGCGGCTCGGGCGCGGTGTCGCGCAGGATCTTCAGGCTGTACTGGTCGAGGCTCGCGCTGTACATCGAGCGCGCACGTTCCACCAGGTTATGGGCTTCGTCCACCAGCACGGCAGCGCGCCATTGGTTGAGCTGGGCCAGGCCGAAGAGCATGGCGCCGAAGTCGAAATAGTAGTTGTAGTCGGCAACCACCAGGTCGGCCCAGCGTGCCATTTCCTGGCTCAGGTAATAGGGGCACACCCTGTGATCGAGGGCGACATTGCGCAGGTTGTGTTGGTCGAGCAGGCGGACCTTGGACGCGGCAAGGCGCGCGGCGGGCAAACGGTCGTAGAAGCCCTTGGCCAAGGGGCAGGCGTCGCCGTGACAGGCCTTGTCCAAGTGCTCGCAGGCCTTGTCCCGCGCCACCAGCTCGAGAACACGCAGGGGCAGGTCGCTGCTGGCATGCAGCACCTTGGCTGCATCGAGGGCGAGTTGGCGACCGGGGGTCTTGGCGGTGAGGAAAAACACCTTGTCCAGTTGCTGGGGCGCCAGGGCCTTGAGCAGCGGGAAGATCGTGCCGATGGTCTTGCCGATGCCCGTGGGGGCCTGGGCCATCAGGCAACGGCCGGTGCTGACGGCCTTGTACACCGACTCGGCCAGAGTGCGTTGGCCGGGGCGAAAATCAGCATGGGGGAAACCCAAGGTCTGCGCCGCAACGTCGCGCGCTTCACGGTGCTGCATTTCCTGGCGGGCCCAGCCGAGAAACAGTGCACATTGCTGATTGAAGAACGCTTGCAGCTCGTCCGCCTGGAAACGTTGATTGAGCAGGGTTTCTCCTTCGCCGACGATATCGAAATACACCAGCGCCACGTCGATATCCGTGAGGCCAAGCTTCTGGCACATCAACCAGCCGTACACCTTGGCCTGGGCCCAATGCAGTTGCCGGTGGTTGGCGGGCTGGGCAGCCAGGTCGCCTCGATAGGTCTTCACTTCTTCCAGGCGGTTGGCGTCCGGGTCATAGCCGTCTGCCCTGCCCCGCACCTTCAGTTGTTGGTAGTCGCCCTCGAGGGCCACTTCGTTCTGGTAGTGCGCGCTGCGTCGCGAAGCAACGGTGCGATGGCCCGCTATACCTTCCTGGGCGCTGGGCGACGGGGTAAAGCGCAGGTCCAGGTCGCCGACCTTGGCGGTGAACTCACACAGCGCCCGCACGGCTACGCTGTAGCTCAAGCGGGTTGCTCCGCCCAGCGTACGTAGCAGACGGTGACGGGCATCTGGTATTCACCGCAGAACTCCAGCCAACGCAGCTGGTTGTCCTGCAGGCGGTCGCCAGGGCCCTTGACCTCGATCATGCGGTAGGTTTTTTCTTTGGGCCAGAACTGGATCAGGTCCGGCATGCCGGCGCGGTTGGCGCGGATATCCAGCAGCAACCGTTCGAACCAGTAGCGCAGGTGTTCGGCGGGCAGGCAGGCCAAGGCTTGTTCCAGCAGGTCTTCACTGAGCAGGTTCCAGAACACAAAGGGCGACTGGATCCCCCACTTATCGAGGTAGCGTTGGCGGATGGTGGTTGTGTAGCGCCCGTCCTGCAGTTGCGCAAAACACGCGTCAAACAGGGGGACGCGGCGCGCGTGGAAGTCTTCGCTGTGCAGGTCCGCCGGCCCACGCTGGAACGGGTGGAAAAACGCACCCGGCAGTGGTGCGAAGATCGCATCCCAGCACAGCAGGCCGAACAGCGAATTGATCAGGCCGTTCTCGACGTAGTGCACCGGTGCATCAGGTGCGCTCAGGTGGGCCTGGACACAGGATTCCACCGACATCAACGGCTCCGGCAGCGCAAGTTCCAGGTCCAGGCGCGTGACTTCACGGGATTTGAGCGTCGGCAGCCGGGGTTCGCCGAGCTTGCGGCGCAGGCGGGGCATGACGCGCAACAGGTGTTGCTGTTCGGCGGCACTTTCCGGTGCCTGTTGCGCGATGCTTGCCAGGGCCATGGCCTGGGCGTAATCCTCCTGGCGCTCCAGCACGCGAATCAGCCGCGCGCGGGCGCCGGGGTAGGCGCAGGTGCGGTAGATCTGCTGCGCCAGGTCCAACTCGGCACTGCGCTCGCAATACTGGCCGAGCTGGAACAACAGCTTGGCCCGGCGCTTTTCCAGCCAGGGGTTGTCGGTGTTCAGCGTGGCCACTTCAGCCAGCACCTGCGCCAGCGCCTCACCGCGTTCAAACGCCTGCTGGCATTGGTGCAGGAACAGAAAACCGTGCACGTCGGCGCGGCTGCGCAACCCCCGCGATTCGGCGCAGAACTCGACTTTTTCATAGGTGTAGATGCCCAGGTCCGCGAGGACAAACTCGGACCAGTCCTGGTGCAGGTTGCCGAAGAACATCAGCCGCAGGCGGTCGCATAACTCCATCACGGTGAGGCTGTACAGCGTGTCGGCCAGGTCCGGGCACCAGTCGGCGAAACGGCGCGTGTCGGTGAACTGCGCCGCCAACCCTTCCAGCCAATCGGCCTTCTTGCCCTTGGGCTGGTCGATCCAGGGTGCGAAGGTGCTGAGAATCTCGCCTTTTTGCAGCAAGGCGAATAATGCTTCAAATGCCAGAAGGTGGTTGTCGTCCACCCATCCCAATTCCCGCAGGGGCGCGGCAGCGGCATGGGGGCAACCGATCTCCACGTAGTGCAGCTTGCCCGCACGAAAATGCACGCCCTTGCGCATCACCATGCGCACCAAAAGCGCCTGGGAGGCTTGCGGCAACCTGTCGAATTGCTGAATGAAATGCTCTTCGTCAGGGTCGAGCAGATCGGCATAGCGCTGCCCCAGCCAATGCAGGACCTGGCGGAAGTTATGCAGGTAATAGAGCGGGTTTTCGAGGGGGTTGGCCATGGTACGCATTGGTCGAATACTGGTTATGCATACAGAGTGCCGTCGTAAATGCGGTGTTGCAATCGGTAATAGATAAATGGCACACGCAACTTTTTGCATAAAAATGATCAGATGGGGAGTCGATGGCGTAACATTTGTCGCCCGCGTCCCTGGCGTGGGATTTTTCAGGGTTAAAGGTAAGGGTTATGAACATGAAGAATTTGGGGCTGCCACTGGTTGCACTCACTTTTCTGGTATTGGCCGGTTGCGCGACGCAAACCGTAGTGACACTGCAAAATGGCACGCAGTATTTGACCAAGGACTCTCCAAAAACCAAGACGGCCGACGGGTTTTATGAGTTCACCGATATCGCCGGCAAGCGCATCCGCGTCAAAGCCGACGATGTGGCCACGGTGCGCAAGGAAGACTGATTTCCAGCGGCCCGCACTGATCAATGTGGGAGAGGGCTTGCCCCCTCCCACCGTTTTAACC